>NZ_JADEWJ010000013.1:0-28321 GCF_015207725.1 Synechocystis sp. LEGE 06083 | reverse complement strand
GTAATAGGCCGACCACTACAGCGGGGTAATGATTGACCGGAGTAGCACTGAAACTCTGGCTGACAATGATAATGCCAATCCAGAGCACGATTGCCATGGCACTATCGATGGGAATCAGATAAACCAATAAACTAAGGCTGCCAGTGAGACATAAAATCGCCATCACCAAACCGTTGAGCCAGGAATAACCAATCCTTGCCCCCATATCTTTGCAACCGGGATGGCCAATGTAAATGGTGGTGGGAAAACAGGAGCCAAATAGGGCCGCCACAATGGTGCCCAGACCATTCACTGCTAAGCAAGGTGCTGTGGGATAATCGTCCCCCGCCGCCGCCGCACTTTCCAAGTTTTGCAAACTGCCCACCAAATTAAACAGTCCCATGGGTAGAATGATGCTGAAATAACTGACCAATACTCCCTTCGCCTGCCAGAGGCTGGCCAGATCCAGGCTGGGTAGATAAATTCCCAAGGGGGTGATCGCCGTTTCTACTTGTTGGGCATCCCAAGTGACTAATCCCGTTGCCCAGGCCAGAATGGTCCCCAGCACAATAGCCATCAATCCGCCGGGAATAGCAAATTTTAGTCCCGGTAACCGGAAAGTAACCTTGCCGAAATAGCTGAGCAGAATGACCCCCAAGGGCAAAATGCCCACTAAGGGATGGGCGTAGGTGCGGAGGAAAAAACCAAGGGCAATGAAAGTCAAAGCAATGCCCGCTAGGGTGGAAAGTAGAGCGGCCCTGGGGGTATAGCGCCGTAACCAATCCGCTCCCCAAGCCCCCGCCAATTCGATCAGACCGGAGCCAAAACAGGCCACTAAGCCCGCCTGCCAAGCCAACTCCGCCGCCGCTTCACTACTAGCCCCAGAGCCGATCGCCAATAATCGCACCGGGAGCATAACCAGAAAAATATAGGCAAACAAACTGACTGTGTTGATGCCGTAGGGCAAAGCGGTGATGTCATCCCGTCCTTCCCGTTTTCCTTGGTGATAGGCCAGCCAACTGTAATAAAAGTTGCCGACAATCAGGCTAATGGCAATGCTGGGTAAAATACGCCCAAAGATCAGGGTGGGGGGAAATTGCAACACCGATTGGGTCAATCCCACAATCACCAGGATCTGCACCAAGTTGTTCACCGCCAGGCCAAAGAAGCCATCAATGTCCTGTTTGACAAACCAACGGGGGGCGATCGCCAGAGCAGTCATAAGCCTATTAATGAAATGGTGAACGGGGCCAACTCGCAGCCAACATAAAAAGGCTACTCCATCCCCGCGGAAAAACAGTCATTTTTCTGACCATGGAGATTTGGTTCACTAAGCTGGCTTAAGCGGGGTAATTCAGTCACAACCGGCATAAGCCAACGGGGCATTTGAATTGCTAAAAAGTCCAGCAAATCCTCTGAGGGGATGGGATGGGCAAAATAATATCCTTGCCCCGCATCGCATCCTAGCCAATGAAGTTGGGTTAGATGCCGCTCAGTTTCAATGCCCTCGGCAATTAGGCTTTACCAAATAGTTTTGACATGGGAATAGCTCAAGATTTTTTGGTCACAGGTAATCAATGGGATTTCGTACCGCCGGGCGATCGCCACTAAAATTCTGTCGGCAGGATCTTTATGAAAGTTTCCAGGCAGATTAGCACTATCAATTGCGTCGGAAGGAGAAAGAGGTTCAATAACTGTGCCAGGTTGTTGTTTGGCTAATTCAAACCATTCGTGAATCGGTAGAGGAAGTTGCAGTTTATTGAGGCTTTGTTTAGTGGCAATTTCCCAGACTGAAATACTGGAAATAAGAATGCTATTGTTGTTTTCAGATTCGGTAATAATGCCCTGGGCTAGGGTCGATAATTGATCAGGATCGTGAAGTAACCACAGCCAAGTATGGGTATCAAGGAGAATCATTCCGTTAATACCTCCCACAATTCTGGCATGGGATCATCAAAATCTTCACTAATAGTGATAGGTAAGCCGCGCAGAGGATAGGTTTTTTTTGAGTTTTTTTTGAGGTCAGTAGTATCTTTTTTGATAGCATTTAGAAGCGTTTGAACCAGTTCCCATTTATCTTGGGTAGGTAATTTTAGGATTTGCGATTGAATCTCTTGTAAGTTCATAATTACTGGTCTCCAGATTGGAGTTTTTTCAATATACTCGGCGATCGCCGTAGTATTCATAGCACTTAGGAAGCGGTAAGCCGAGTTGATCAACGGCTCAACATAAAAAGGCTACTCCATCCCTGGGGAAAAACAGTCATTTTTCTGGCCATGGAGATTTGGTTCACTAAGCTGGCTTAAGCGGGGGTAATTCAGTCACAACCGGCATAAGCCAACGGGGCATTTGAATTGCTAAAAAGTCCAGCAAATCCTCTGAGGGGATGGGGTGGGCAAAATAATATCCTTGCCCCGCATCGCATCCCAGCCAATGAAGTTGGGTTAGATGCCGCTCAGTTTCAATGCCCTCGGCAATTACATCCAATCCGAGGGTGTGGGCCAGGGTCACAATAGTATGGACAATGGCAGTGTTTTGGTCGTTGGGCTCCATGGTGTTCACAAAGGACCGGTCCACTTTAATGGTGTTGATGGGAAAGCGGTGCAGATAACTGAGGGAAGAATAGCCCGTGCCAAAATCATCAAGGGAAATCTGGATATTTCTCTGGCGTAAACTGGTCAACACGTCGGTAGCCAAGTCCAAATTATCGATCAATAAACTCTCGGTGATTTCCAGTTTGAGGTCTTGGGGCCTCAAGTTGGTGATGGCCAAAATTTGATCCACCGTTTGGATGAGCCGTTGGTCGCGCAATTGACGGCCGGAAACATTAACACTTACCTGGAGATGGGGAATGTGGGGAAATTTTTCTTTAATTTGCAATAATTGCCGACTCGCTTCCCAGAGAATCCAATCCCCCATGGGGACAATTAAGCCCGTTTCTTCGGCGATCGCCACAAACTCTTCCGGCAGGAGCAGACCCTCTTCTGGGTGATGCCAACGCACCAGGGCCTCCACCCCCTGTAACTGTCCAGTTTTGAGGCAGATAATCGGTTGATAATATAACTGCAACTCGTGGCGAGCAATGGCCCGCCGTAGATCATTTTCCCGCTGGAGCCTCTGCACAGCATGGTGGTGCATGGTCTGGTTGAAAATAGCGTAGCGACCCTTACCGGCGGCCTTAGCTCGGTACATGGCGGTGTCTGCGTCCCGCAAAATATCTTGGGGATGGCCATAGTGGGGATGGTTGAGGGCAATACCAATACTGGTGTTGGTGAAAATTTCCTGGCCGTCCAAGTTAAACGGCCTTTGTAATTCCTGGTGAATTCTTTGGGCCACGGCGATCACATCTTCGGGACAGGTGATGTTTTCAATCAACATGGTGAACTCATCCCCCCCCAACCGAGCCAAGGTATCCTCTGGCCGTAAACATTGACGCAGACGATGGGCAATGCCCTGGAGTAGTAAATCCCCACAGGTGTGTCCCAAACTGTCGTTGATAATTTTAAAGCCGTCTAAATCCAGAAATAGCACCGCAAACCTTAAATCCTGACGACGTAAATTTCTTTGCAGAGCATGGCCCAGGCGATCGAGGAACATTAACCGATTGGGCAAATTAGTCAGGGAATCATGGTTGGCGTTGTAGTGGAGTTTTTCCACCGCCGATTTACGCTCAGTGATGTCACTGTCAATGCCGTCGATACGCAGGGGTTGATGCTGGGCATCCTGCACCAATTGACTACGGCGAAATAGCCACCGCTCCTTGCCCCCTGGTTGCACAATGCGATACTCCAACTCCGTCTGGCCTTTCTCCATTAGTAATTGCAGGTGATATTCCAGCAAAGGGCGATCGCCGGGATGAACCCGTTCAAACCAAAAATTTTTGCTCTGGTAACATACCTCCAGGGGTTGGCCATAGACCATGGCGGTGGTGGGATTGAGGTAAAGGGTGGCAAAACTAGCGGCATCGGCGGACCAAACCACATCCTGGATGGAGCCTAAAATTCCCTCCAAGCGTTGCTCACTGGCGGACAGGGCCTGCTCGGCGGATTTCCGTTTGGTAATGTCCGTCAGCATGGCCAGCTCCCCCCGGTAATTATCCCATTGGTCATACCACGCACTGCGGGACACCAAACCCCAGAGCACACTACCGTCTCGCCGTTGCAGTTGGACGTCGTAAACCTGATAATGGTTGGGCAACATACAGCGAGGGAAAGATTGCAAAGTCTCTTGATGACTGTTTTGCGACTCCGGCAAATGGTGAATGGCAAGGACAAAGGCCGTAATATTTTTCTCTAAAATTTCCTCTACCGAATAGCCCAACATATCCGCCAATTGCTGGTTGGCAAAGGTAGTTTGTTGGTCTTGGTCTAAAATCCAAATTCCCTCGGAGGTTAGCTCCACAATGTGGCGGTATTTTTTTTCACTTTCCGCTAGGGCCAGGCGGGCTTGGTGTTGTTCACTGATGTCCCGCAGGGAAACCAAAAAGGCCTTACCCTTTTGCCAATGGATGGGGGACACCCGCATTTCCGCCACCACCACATCTCCGCCGAGGGGGGTGAGGGTAATTTCGGTCACCTGATCCGCCACAAAGGGAATACCAAAGGGTTGCTGGAGCAGTTTCCCTTCCCGTCGTTTAAACATCTGCTTAGCGGCGGGGTTAACAAATTGAATAATGCCTTCTTGATCGACAATTAATAGCCCATCGGTGATGGTGACGATCATCCTACTGAAAAATTCTTGGCTGGTCCGTAGTTGTTGTTCTGTGAGCTTCTGTTTAGTGACATCGGTTTGGATGCCGATGAAGTTGACTAAAAAATTGTGCTGGTTATAGATGGGGGACAGGTATAAATGATTCCAAAAAGGCACCCCGTCTTTACGGTAATTTTTCAGCACCACTTCGCATTTTTGGCCACTGGCGATCGCCGAGCGGAGTATGGCTAACTGTTTGCCCTGTTCCCCTTGGCGGTCTTCGTCGAGCAGAAAGCGGCAGTTTTGCCCCATCACTTCTTCACGGCTAAAACCAGTAATGGTTTCAAAACCATGGTTGACGTAAACCACGGCATTATCGGCATCGAGGGCATTGGTGATTAGAATCCCATTGGAACTAGCGTCGATCGCCTGCTCCAACAACAGTAATTTCTCTTCGTATTCCTGGCGGTCAATGGCAGCGGCCAGGATATGGCTCGCAACAGTGAGGAAATCAACTTCTTCGTCAGTAAATTCACGGGTGGTGAGACTGTAAACGCCCAACACCCCAAACGCCGTTCTCGGCCCCGCCACAATCACATTGACCCCGCTGATAATGCCTAGGTTATGCAATAAAGGGGAGGCCCGAAATTTGGTACTCAACCTCAGATCCAGCGCAATCACTGGCTCGTAGTCTTCCACCCGGCGATCGCCGTTATAGCGGATGGTATAACCGGCGTAGGAACGGTCAGTGGCATCAATGGTGTAGTTCCCGATTAGGGATTGTTGCCAGCCCTCCCCAGCACAGAGCAGTAGGGCAGAACGGTTGGGTAAAAGTTCCCAAATGCCACAATAATCCACCCCCAAAGTGGCACTAATTAACTCGGTGGCTTGATCAAAAAATCCGTATAAATCATGGCTAAGTAAACCCCATTGCCCCAGACGAGCTAGGGTTGTCTGCAGACTTGACGTATTATTTTGTGAGGAAGGTAAACCCCGTTGGTGATGCTGGGCCAACTCCTGGGCTAATTTTGCTGTGGTCGTTTCCGCCGCCCTCAACTGTTGTTTGAGCTGGTGAATTTCCCTTTGTTGTTGACGCTCCAAATCATTGCCCATCGATTTATCATCCTGCCCAACCTCCATCCCCAGACGAGTCGAGGCAACGAACTGCGGTAAGCCCCTTGATTTGGCAACCCACCATGGCAAAGTGGGGAGCTTGAAACGAGACCAAATGTTCATCCAACGTATTTCAGCGAAAAAAACACCTCCCCGGAGTCACCATATCCCCGGGGATCATGGCCAAATTATAGGTCTTTCCCCCATCACCCATGGGTTGCAGGGGAAGTTTAGCAACAAATTGTGATGTTTGTTACAGAGAGGCCACCACCGGGGGATGGCCCTGGGATTTTTGGTTTTCCAGCGCTGCATAGAGACGGTTCAATGCCCCCAGATAGGCCCGGGCGGAGGCGACAATGATGTCAGTGTTGGCCGCATAGCCGGTGTAAATTACCCCTTGATGGCGTAGGCGCACACTAACTTTGCCCAACGCATCAATACCTTCCGTGACGGAGGTGACTGAATATTCCAGTAATTCATTGGGTAGTTGCACAATCTGGTTAATGGCTTTGTAAACTGCATCCACGGGGCCTGTCCCGATCGCCACGGTGGTTTCTTCCCCGCCTATGGGGGTACGGAGGGTCAGGGTAGCGGTGGGCACGGCAGGCTCGCCACAGGAAACCTGCACCCGTTCTAAGCGGAATAGTTCGGGGGGCTGACGAATTTCGTCGTTAACAATGGCCTCCAAATCCCAATCGGTGATTTCCTTGCGTTTATCCGCCACTTCCTTGAAACGAATAAAGGCATTATTCAATTCCGTTTCACTCAGGTCAAAACCCAATTCCTTTAAGCGGGTGCCAAAGGCGTTCCGACCGGATAGCTTCCCTAAGACGATCTGGTTATTGGTTAAACCGATGGATTCCGCATCCATGATTTCGTAGGTGAGCTTATTTTTCAGCACCCCATCCTGGTGAATGCCAGACTCATGGGCAAAGGCGTTGGCCCCGACAATGGCCTTGTTGGGTTGCACCATCATGCCGGTTAATTCCGACACTAAACGGGAAGTGGCGTAGATATGCTTGGTGTCAATGTTGGTGAGGGGCTCGGTGGAATCCGCTGGCCGCCCTAAAAAGGGATTGAAGTAACTGCGCCGCACATGCAAGGCCATGACCAATTCTTCCAAGGCCGCATTGCCGGCCCGTTCACCGATGCCATTGATGGTGCATTCCAGTTGGCGAGCTCCATTTTTCACCGCTTCCAGGAAGTTGGCCACCGCTAAGCCCAGGTCATTGTGGCCATGGACGGAAATAATTGCTTGGTCAATGTTGGGCACGTTATCGGCAATGCCTTTGATCAGAGCGCCATATTCGGCGGGGGTAGTGTAGCCCACCGTATCGGGGATGTTAATGGTGGTGGCCCCGGCGGCGATCGCCACTTCCAACACTTGGTATAAAAATTCTGGGTCACTGCGCCCGGCATCCTCGGGGGAAAATTCAATGTCATCCACCAAGGATTTGGCATAACTCACCATTTCCGGCACGATCGCCAACACTTCGGCCCTGGTTTTCTTTAACTTATGCTCCAGGTGAATGTCAGAAGTGGCCAAAAAAGTATGGATGCGATGCTTGGCTGCCGGTTTCAAGGCTTCCGCCGCCGCTTTAATATCTTTCTTTGTGGCCCGGGCTAAACCGCAAATTACTGGGCCGTTTTCTGTGCCCACCGTTTGGGCGATTTTCTGCACCGCCTCAAAATCCCCCGGACTGGCAAAGGGAAAACCAGCTTCAATGATGTCCACTCCCAGACGGGATAGGGCCCTGGCGATCGATAGTTTTTCTTCCACGGTCAGGGTAGCTCCGGGGGACTGTTCCCCATCCCGAAGCGTGGTGTCGAAAATCAAAATACGATCAACCGGACTACTCATAATAAACGCACCTTTTCAAGGGTGAAAAAGACACAGATAGATTCTGATTGTATCTTGTCTATCTAGACGTTGGCATGCTTTGAGGGGGTAAAATCGGTAGCGACCAGTTTCCCCGTAGTGCGTAAGGAGTAATTTGCTTTTTTGCCCCATGGCCAATTTTTTTGCCCAGCCGTTGCCATCATCCCTGTTCCATGAGCCATAGCCGCTTTAAGTCCGCTAAGTCTGCCATGCGCAAGTTCAAGACCGAACAACGGAAGTTGGGCGATCGGGTTTCCCAGCGCACTCCCCCCAGGGTGAATCGTTGGTTCAAATGGATGGCTCCGGGGCTATTTGTCAAACGTTGGATGGTAATCAGTGCCGTGGGCCTGACTTTGATATTTTTGGGCTTAGCCATCTGGATCAAGTTAACGCCGATTTTTCGCATTACGGAATTTGTTTCCAGTACCCTCGGGTTTTTAACCAATCTTCTGCCCAACTACGTTTCCGGTCCCCTAATTTTGGCCCTGGGGCTTTTTTTTGTGTTTTGGGGCCAAAGTCGCACCGTTGGTTCCATTTCCGAGGTCTTACAACCGGACAATGACCAGGAATTGGTGGATGTACTCTTGGCCCACCGTCGTCTCAACAAAGGGGCCAAAATTGCGGTGGTGGGGGGCGGCACTGGCCTATCCACCCTTTTGCGGGGCCTGAAGCACTACAGCGCCAATATCACGGCCATTGTTACCGTGGCGGATGATGGCGGCTCGTCGGGGCGTTTACGGCGGGAAATGGGCATGTTACCCCCGGGGGATATCCGCAATTGCATTGGGGCCCTGGCGGACGAAGAAAAGTTATTAACGGAGTTGTTTCAATACCGTTTTAAGGCGGGGGATGGGCTGTCGGGGCACAGCTTTGGTAATTTGTTCCTCACTGCCATGGCGGAAATTACCGGGGATTTGGAAATGGCGGCGATCGCCTGTTCGAAGGTGTTAGCGGTGCGGGGGAAGGTGCTACCAGCCACCCTGGATGATGTCAGATTATGGGCGGAGATGGAAGACGGGCGCTATGTGGAAGGGGAATCAAATATTCCTGAAGCCCAGGGCAAAATTCGGCGCATCGGTTGTGTACCGGCATCCCCCAAGGCCCTACCAGCAGCTCTCAAGGCCATTAAAGCGGCCGACTACATCATCATTGGCCCAGGCAGTTTATACACCAGCATTTTGCCCAATTTACTCATTCCCGAAATTCAAACGGCGATCGCCAAAGCCCAGGTGCCCCGCATATACATTTGTAATGTGATGACCCAACCGGGGGAAACGGATAATTACACCGTCTCGGACCATTTAACGGCGATCGATCAGGTCTGTGCGGAAAGGCTCTACGATGCCGTGCTGGTGCAAAGAAATCCCCCTTCTGCCCCCGTGTTGGAAAAATACGCCGCCGAAAATTCCCACCCCGTTTACCTCGACCGGGAAGCGGTGATCCAAAAAGGTTGCCGCATTGTGCTGGCCAATGTAATGCAGGAAGACGAAACCAGCCATCAGGTGCGCCACGACCCCCAACGATTAGCCAGGGTGTTAATGCGCTGGTACGGGGGCCAGTAGTGGGTTTCAGTTTGAAAGATTGAGTCAGAATGTTAACTGCTCTCGTCTCCGGTCTAGCTTTGGCGATAAATCCCTTGGATATCAGGGATGGTGAATAGGGCTTGGAAGCCTAGGCCCTGGCTTTGGTAGAATTCCCTTCCTCCCTGTTGGCGATCGACGAGGGCAATGACTGTGTCCACTTGGTAACCCGTATCCCGTAACCTTTCCACTGCCAACATGGCGGATTTGCCAGTGGTGACCACATCTTCCAGCACCACCACCTTAGTTCCCTGAGCTAACTCTGGCCCTTCAATGTAGGCTTTGGTGCCATGGCCCTTAGCTTCTTTGCGAATGATTAATGCCGCTACGGGTTTTTCTTCGTAGGCAGACACGGTACTAACAGCGCTGACAATGGGATCGGCC
The DNA here is from genome assembly GCF_015207725.1 of Synechocystis sp. LEGE 06083. Taxonomy (NCBI): domain Bacteria; kingdom Bacillati; phylum Cyanobacteriota; class Cyanophyceae; order Synechococcales; family Merismopediaceae; genus Synechocystis; species Synechocystis sp. LEGE 06083. The sequence continues at coordinate 18,697 of NZ_JADEWJ010000013.1, read as the reverse complement.
CCCAGGGTTAACCCCGCCACTGCTTCGATGCCCGCCGGTAACTCTGCCAACAGTAATCGCCCGATCGCCAGGGCTCCTTCCGCCCGCAGGGTAACTAATTTACCGTTGATGTAATAGGTGCTGGGTTGACCGGAGGAGAGAATAAAATCTCCTTCCTTATAGGCATGGATGGCCAACAGACGAAGTAAATATTGACGTACTTGTTCCAGGGGAGCAGTCTTAAGGGCGGCCAGGGTCAGATCGGTCATGGAGTCGACTTTTTTAACTGATATAAATATCCGAGATCAGTTTTTCATTGTATGGCACCCAAGAGAAGCGCAATACCGATAAGCTGGAGATAACAGCACTGAGTAATAATCCCTAGGTGTAGGGGAAGGGGAGGATCATGGGCAGGGCACATTATCAAGCAGGTTTCTCCATTTCCCCCTTGGCGATCGCCGTCAATGTGAACCTAGTCCGCCAACGGGTAAACACCCCATCCCCCCAACCCTGGCAATGGATCTACACCTTCAGTGACGGGAGCCAACTGCAGGGCACATTCCAAGGCACAGTCAAACCAGGTCCTGAATTCGCCAATCCCATTCCTAGCTTTGATGTCCAAGGGGTGGGGGTAACGGAATATCTAACCGCCACCGATAAAACCCCTCTGTTAGCCTGGCAGCCAGGACAATTTAATTGTTTTGAAATGGGGGAAAGTCTGTTGTTAATGGCTTCCAGCGATAACTATGTGGGCAACAGTCTCTGCTTGGTCAACTGTCCCCAGCGGCAATGGGCCCAAATTACCCATTGGGGCAGTCGGTTGGTGGCGGAACCCCTACTGTGGGAGCGGTTAGCTTTCCATTGTCTGGCTAGGGATATGCCCTCCACCGCTTGGTCAATGAATTGGCAATTCTCCCCCTTTTTACCGCCCTTTTTCCATTGGCGTTTTCAGGCTTGGCCCCCAACGGCGATCGCCAACCCCCTACCTTGTCCGTCAAGCAATTCATCCGTTCTTTTGTCCTGAAACCTGGCCCCTCTTTACAATCGTTTACAATGGAGGAGACGATCTGCAGGGAAAAAATTGGTCATGGAACTCACCTGGTACGACAGCAACTCTTGGTTAATTGAAATGGGAGGGCAAAGGATTTTGCTCGATCCTTGGTTGGTGGGGGACCTAACCTTTGGTGATACACCCTGGTTATTTCGGGGGTTTCGCCCCCAGCCCCTGGAAATGCCCACCAATATTGATCTGATTTTGCTTTCCCAGGGCTTGGAAGACCATGCCCATCCCCCCACATTAAAAGAATTAAATAAAAGCTGGCCTGTGCTGGGTTCCCCCAAGGCCGCCGAAGTCGCCACCGATTTGGGCTATGAACAGGTTCATCCTCTGCCCCATCAGCAAAAATTTGTCCTTAACGACCGGGTGGAAATTTTCGCCCTGCCCGGTTCTCCCATTGGCCCTACCTTGGTGGAAAACGCCTATGTGTTAACGGATCTACAAACCGGCACTAAGCTTTACTACGAACCCCACGGTTTCCACTCCTCCCAGTTGCAGGATCTTGGTCCCATTGATGTGGTTTTGACCCCCGTCATTGGCATTAATATTCTCGGTTTTATCCCCGTGCTCAACGGCCAAAAAACGACCCTAGAACTCTGTCGCACCGTTCATCCCCAGGCGATCGTGCCCACCTCCGGAGCTGCGGAATTGAGCTATGACGGCCTGCTCACTAAGGTTTTACGGTTAGATGGTGATTTAGACCAGTTCCGTCAATCCCTAGGCAATGAAGGCATCCAAGCTACCTTGTTGGAGCCCCAAGTGGGAGTGCCCCTGACCATTCCCCTGGATGTGCCCCAAGCTGCGGTTGGCTAAATTTGGATAAGCAAAGCATTTGCTGCCCCAGTGCTTTTAAATATGATTGCCCCAGGGAAAACTGCAAAAAAGTGTATAAAGTAGGTTTATTCCCGAATCAAAATTCTTTCTCCGCAGTCATAGCCAGGAGTAGGAGGATATCTTCCCCTCGCTTGGGCTGGGCAAACCCATTGCAGTACCGCCAACGTTTAAAAATCACCATAGCCGAATGACCTACACCATCAACGCTGACCAAGTCCATCAGATTGTCCATAATCTTCACCACGATCCCTTTGAAGTGTTGGGCTGCCATCCCCTGGGGGACCATGGCAAGGTCAATCAATGGGTCATTCGTGCCTATTTACCCACTGCTGAAGCGGTGACAGTGTTGCTGCCCACCGATCGCCGGGAAGTGACCATGACCACGGCCCACCATCCCAACTTTTTTGAATGTGTGTTGGACTTGGAAGAACCGAAAAATTATCAGCTACGCATTACCGAGGATGGCCACGAAAGGGTAATTTACGATCCCTACGGTTTTAAAACTCCCAAACTGACGGATTTTGACTTGCATGTATTTGGGGAAGGCAATCACCACCGCATTTACGAAAAACTAGGCGCTCACCTGATGACGGTGGATGGCGTTAAAGGGGTTTATTTTGCCGTTTGGGCCCCCAACGCCCGTAACGTCTCCATTTTGGGGGACTTTAACAATTGGGACGGTAGACTGCACCAAATGCGGAAACGCAACAACATGGTGTGGGAATTATTTATCCCTGAGTTGGGGGTGGGCACTTCCTATAAATATGAAATTAAAAACTGGGAAGGGCATATCTACGAAAAAACCGACCCCTATGGCTTTTACCAGGAAGTACGCCCAAAAACCGCTTCCATTGTGACTGACCTGGACCGTTACCAATGGCATGACGAAGATTGGCTAGAAGCTAGACGCACCAGTGATCCCCTCAATAAACCAGTTTCTGTTTACGAACTTCATTTGGGCTCCTGGCTCCACACTGCCTACGACGAGCCGGTAAAAACTTTGCATGGGGAAGGGGTGCCCGTAGAAGTATCCGAGTGGAATACCGGGGCCAGGTTTTTGACCTATTACGAACTGGTAGATAAATTAATTCCCTATGTAAAGGAATTGGGCTACACCCACATTGAACTATTGCCGATCGCCGAACATCCCTTTGACGGCTCCTGGGGTTATCAGGTAACGGGCTATTACGCCCCCACCTCCCGCTTTGGCAGTCCCGAAGATTTCATGTATTTTGTTGATCAATGTCACCTCAACGGCATTGGCGTCATTATTGACTGGGTACCTGGGCATTTTCCCAAAGATGGCCATGGCTTAGCCTTTTTCGACGGCACCCATTTGTACGAACATGGCGATCCCCGCAAAGGGGAACATAAGGAGTGGGGCACCCTAATTTTCAACTATGGCCGGAACGAAGTGCGGAACTTCCTAGTAGCCAATGCCCTGTTCTGGTTTGATAAGTACCACATTGATGGCATGCGGGTGGATGCGGTGGCTTCCATGCTTTATCTGGATTATTGCCGGGAAGAAGGGGAATGGGTAGCCAATGAGTATGGCGGCCGGGAAAACTTGGAAGCGGCGGACTTTCTGCGCCAGGTGAACAGCGTGGTTTACAGCTACTTCCCCGGTATTTTATCCATTGCCGAGGAATCCACGTCCTGGCCCATGGTGTCTTGGCCCACCTACGTTGGCGGTTTAGGTTTTAACCTGAAATGGAATATGGGCTGGATGCACGATATGCTCGACTACTTCAGCATGGACCCCTGGTTCCGCCAGTTCCACCAAAACAGTATTACTTTTAGTATGTGGTACAACCACAGCGAGAATTATATGCTGGCCCTCTCCCACGATGAGGTGGTGCACGGTAAGAGCAATATGTTGGGCAAAATGCCTGGGGATGAATGGCAAAAGTATGCCAACGTGAGGGCTCTATTCACCTATATGTTTACCCATCCCGGCAAGAAAACTATGTTTATGAGCATGGAATTTGGCCAGTGGAGTGAGTGGAATGTGTGGGGCGATTTGGAATGGCATCTGCTCAATTATCCGCCCCATCAACAACTCAAACAATTCTTCACTGAGTTGAACCATTTGTATAAAAATGAGCCAGCTTTATACAGCAATGATTTCGAAGAAGCGGGCTTCCAATGGATTGATTGCAGTGATAACCGCCACAGTGTAGTTTCCTTCATCCGTCGGGCTAAGGATAGCGCTGAATTTGTGGTGACTATTTGTAATTTCACTCCCCAACCCCATAGCCATTACCGAGTGGGAGTGCCTGAAGCTGGTTTTTACACGGAGTTGTTTAACAGTGATGCCCGGCAGTATGGCGGCAGTAACATGGGCAATTTAGGCGGAAAATGGACGGAGGAATGGTCTTTCCATGAACAACCCTATTCCCTTGATTTATGCTTGCCGCCCCTCTCGGTGTTGGTGCTGAAATTAGACCGTAAGGCTGAAGGCAATGCCATCCCGACCCAGGAGGGCTCTGAGATAGCCTAGTTAGCTGAGTTGGCTATAAAATTTCCTCACCAAATTTTCCCTATGTCCCCAACTCGACCCTATCAGCCCCTACTGTTGCGGCTCCTCCATGGGGCCATGGCCCTATTGACCCTTTTGGCGATCGCCAGTGGCTTTTGGGTCTACAACACCTATGACGGTCGTTGGGGATCCTTGCCGTTGCCCAAACCTTACTATACCCAGGATCTCCATGGCACTGGGGCTTTGGCACTATTTCTGTTGATGTTTCCCTTTGCCATCTACTGCTTTCACCTCGGCGATCGCCGTTTATGGTCTGACCAAAGTTGGGAGCAGTTACAGAAACCGGGCACTCCGGCCTTTTGGCTCGCATTGCAGAGATTGGCCAATACCCTCATGCTGGTGGCCTTAACCATGGCGGTGGTTAGCGGGCGAATGATGGAGGAAAGTTGGTTACCCCAAAAACAACTCAACCATTTGCCCTACCTTTTCCATCTCCTGGCCTGGCTGGTGGTGGTTCTTTGTTTAGGATTCCACTTACTATTCAGTGCCAAGGTGGGAGGCTTTCCCCTCTGGCGATCGATGGTGAGTTGGGGGCGCAGGGCCAAGGATAATCCCCAACAATGGCTCAGGGATTTTCGCTGGCAGTTGTCTGCCAAAAGTTTGCAGTGGCTCCAATGGTTAGTGCTAGCGGGATTGCTGTTTGCCTTGACAGTTCCCCTTTTTGCCTAGCTTCCTTGGCCAAACTATGGGCATTCAAGAATCTGTTAAAATGGATTGCCCAATGAAATTTGTACGATGAGCAAAGTTTTTTTTGATATCACCATCGGTAACGATGCCGCAGGTCGCATTGTGATGGAATTGTTTGACGAAGTTACCCCCAAGACCGCTGAAAATTTCCGGGCCCTCTGCACTGGGGAAAAAGGTGTGGGTAAAGCTGGCAAACCCCTACATTTTAAAGGTTCCCACTTCCATCGGGTAATCACCGATTTCATGGCCCAGGGGGGAGATTTTACCCGGGGTAATGGCACAGGCGGGGAATCTATTTATGGCGAAAAGTTCGCCGATGAAAATTTCCAGTTAAAGCATGACCGCCCTGGTCTACTGTCCATGGCCAATGCGGGGCCCAACACCAATGGCTCGCAGTTCTTTTTAACTTTTGTACCCTGCCCCTGGCTCGATGGCAAACACGTCGTTTTTGGGGAAGTAGTGGAAGGTTTAGAAATTCTCGAGCAACTAGAAGCCAATGGTTCCCAAAGTGGTCAAACTAAACAGGCGATCGCCATCAGCGATTGTGGCGAGATCAAATAAGTCGGATTCCCACTAGTCTGTATAGACTTTGCTGAAAACCTTGTTGGAAAAATAAAGTAACATACCCCCCTTGATTAGTTTTGAGTTGATAATCGAGGGGGTTTTTATTGATCAAATTCGGCCAAAACTAATCAGCAAAGCTATTGGCCTTGGTGGCAAATTTCACATCCAATTCCGTAATGCCCCCGGCATCATGGGTCGTCAAGTCGATGGTGACTCGATTGTAAACATTAGACCATTCTGGATGATGGTTTAGGGTTTCTGCCACCAACGCCAGTCGGGTCATAAAACCAAAGGCTTGATTAAAATTGCCAAACTTAAATTGACGATGGAGTTTATTGCCCTGCAAGCTCCAACCGCTGAGTTCCCCCAGGGCAGTTTGGATTTCTGGGTCAGTTAAACGTTGGGGTGTAGCCATGGTGCAATTTATCTAAATTTTCAACTATTGATTAGGGATTGCCCTTACCGTCCGTTATATCATCTCCTAGAAAAAGACTGAAGGACACCTGGGTTGGTTCTTCCACGTTGGTGGTTTCCTGCACTCGGCTATCGGCAATTTGCCAGTTATCACTCAGATAGGTTCTGATTTGTTCGGTTTGGGAAAAAAGACTGGCTGGATTACTGTCCGGGGGGCGCTGGATGGTGAGGCGCAAATGCAGAACTGGGTAGGCCTGGAGAATTTGCCCCACAGTGTTAAGGGTTGCTTGAGCTTGGCTAGAAAGGTTAAGGGGAGCGCTGTCGATCGCCACGGTTTCGTCAACAATGGTGAGGGGGATAACGCCTTGATCCGTGGCCAGGCGTTGGTACTCTACAACGGCATCATTAACCTGTAAAGAACGCCGAATTTGGCCAGAGAGGATTGCTTGGGCATCTTCCTGTAAATCCCGATCGCCAAGATAGACCACCACCAACTTAAGGGGGGAACTATCACTGCGTAGTACCACTTGGTAATCCACCAACTGCACCGTGTCGGGTAGGGTGACTAGGGCCAGGGAACGGCCTATTTCCGCCATTAATTCCCCCTGTAAATCCGGTAGATAACTTAACTCTGAAACCACCGCAATGGGTTCCGTATTGACCGCTTGGCTAGTGGGAATTTGCACAAAGCGCAAACTGATATTGCTGGGACTACGGTCGAGGGCGGTGGCTAACTGATCAATAAAACGTTTTTCATCGTCTTGGCTGTAAAGCTTATCGGTCACCACTTGGAGTTGCACAGTGATTTGCTTATCGTCTTGCTTCGCTTTGACCTGGTCAATGTAGGAATGAAACTCCCCTTCATTGCCAGTGTCGCCGAAGTTATCCTGCCACACCTGTTTGATGGTGGAGTTTAGCTGGTTTTCTTCCCGTTGCTGGGTCACTTGACGACGCACCTGCTCCAGGGATTTAGTCAGGGGAAAGGAAATCATGCCCAGGGTGACCAGGATAAGTAAAAAGCGACTGGGTAATCCTCCGACCCGCTGGAAGGTAGTGTAGGCAGGGAATTTTCTCAACCAGGAACTAACCACTTGGCTCTCGGGATTTTCCTGTTTCCACTCCCCAATGGCTTCCCGCACTGCCCGCACATCAAAGTGGACGAAAAAGAAGACAATCATGGCCGTGAAAACAATGGCTACGAGGTTGGTGATGAACAGCAACCCTCCCCCCTTGGCCACTGTTAATCCCTGGGAAGAATTAAGACTGAAATAGATGCCAATGCCGTAACCCACTACGCACAATGGCGGCATCAAGGCCACGGCGATCGCCACCCCAGGCAAGGAGGCTGCTACCCCTTTAGCTTGTTTGCAGGTAGCCACCGATCCCACGGCCCCGGAAAACAGAGCCACAATTAAATCCAACAAAGTGGGATTAGTTCTAGCCAAAATTTCAGGGGTAATTTCCTTAAAAGGAACAATTACCACTAAAACAGCCGCAAAAATAATGGCCAAGCTACAGCTCAGCAGTAAGTTAAAAGCTGCCCGCAACCAGAGCACCACATCCCCTGCCGCCAAACCCATGCCATTGGCCAAAATTGGTCCCATCAGGGGGGAAATTAACATCGCCCCAATGATTACCGCTGGACTGTTGAGCACCAAAGCCAGGGTGGCAATGCCCGCTGCAAACAAAACCTCAATCCAGTAGCTGATGTCCCTAAGGCTGACGGACTCAGAAAGCTGGGTGTAGATTTGCACCTTATGTTCATCGGTCAAGTCCAGGTTAGCTGTAAAGCCACGGCGTAACCGCAGTAACATCAACAAAGAAAAACGGTGCCCGGAGGACTTCGACTTGGACATAGGCTGGGATGAAATGAATAGTCTCCATTGTGCTTTGACCAATACTATACTCTGGGGAGAGTTGGTCGGATTATCATGCCCTGCCTTTTTGCGCCCAGGCTCTCCCAAGTCATCTTTCCTTAAATCATTCCCATATCATCTATTACTTTCCATCGAGCGAGTTGTTTATGTTTGGCGTTCTGCTGTTCCTCGTTTTTTTCTCCGTTGTCAGTCTAGCTTTTTTTGCCAACCGTAAATGGTGGATTCGTGTTTCCACCCAGTCCCCCCGCTGTATCTATTATTTTGGACCCTTTGCTTCCCAGGAAGAGGCGATCGCCCATCACCAAGGTTATCTCCAGGATTTGGAGATGGAGGGAGCCCAGGGCATCGAATATAAGATAGAACGCTCCTATAAGCCGAGAAAATTAACCATCGAAGGCTGAGAACTCCCCACCAGGGGCTAAGTTTTGACTATTAATCAAGCTCCCCATGGCTAGGGATTCAAGCGCCCATTTCATTCCATTTTCCCGATCCCCACAAAAAAATCCCCTAGTTTCATGCAACTGGGGGATTAGCTTTATTTCGAGTTTTTCAGACTGATGTTTTAGTCAGCATCAACGATAGCAATCAGGCGATCGCCTGATCAAAACTAGTCTCGACCGTTGAGGGCAATCAGTAGGCGCAGAATGAAGATAAAAAGGTTGATATAGGTCAAATACATGGACAGGGATGCGGCCAGATATTGATCATCCCGGTAGGTGCGGGGTAGCACGAAAAAGTCCACCACCGATACTCCAGCAAACAGCAAGACACCGAAGGCGGAAATCGCCACTTCCAGAAATGTTGGGGTAATTATGCCGAAAAACCCAAGCACCACTTGGAGGAGCATCACCACCACCAGGCCAATCAGGGCCAGACTTACGGTTTTGTTCAGGGCAATGCCATCTTCTTCCGATAAATTAGAGCCAACACTACGGGCCACCACAAAGGTTACTCCACAGCCCAAGGCAGCAATACCAATGCCTTGTATACCTACTCCACTAGTCTGGAGCGCCAGGTAAATAATGCCGCTCAGGGTATAGCCCGACAGCAAACTGTACAAAGTTAACAGGGGCAGGGCGGTGGCGTTGTTACCACTTTGGGCCACCCGCATGGCCACAAAAAAGAGAATGAAGTTACCGATTAAAGCAGCCCAAAAGGTGGTCATAAATAGACCAGGGTTACCCTGCATGACGCTGAGACCGCCAAAGGTTCCCGCCGCTGTCAGTACCAAGCCTCCGCCAAGATAGGGGAGGGCATTTTTGATCACGTTTGGCCCGATCAGACTTTGGCCTTTTGCCTCCGCCATGATCTGACGAAAATTGCTGGTATTACTCATAAAAAGTGGATTTTTGACTAGGATAATCACAGGGGAGAAAAAATTTTTCCCTTCCCTTTAATATACTATCGACAACCATGGCCTTGCTTTAAGTGCTGGTAAGTCCCTCTAAGCGTTTATTTACGGGCTATTTACGCCCCTGGATCCCGCCGGCTGAGCTAAGCATGAACTGTGTATTGTTCCATTGTCAGACCAGGAGGCCTTAGTCCTATGAATTACCGTGTTGTTGTCTTGAGCGGGGTTATGACTGCCCTACTTGGCACTGTGTTTGGTTGGGGCATGGGGCAAATAGCCCTGCGTCAACGGCCTAGCCAAGTACAGGTCAACATGAGTCAGCCCTATCGCACGTTGTATGGCCGGCGTTTAATTTGGTTCGGGGCGATCGCCGGCTTTGTATTGGGGGCGGGGCAGGCTTGTGTACTGGCAGAAAAGAAAAAGGAAACAGAAGCGATGGAGAAAGCCGAAAGCGAGGAAGACTATTCCTGATCCCTTGCCGGTGCGGTTGACTATTTTTTCCAGATCATTACATGGACGCAGTTTAGCTGGCATCGCTGAGGATCCGGGGGGCAGGGCAAAAGTTACCGTCGCCATTTGAGGGGGGAAACCCTGGGCCGATAAAATCCTCCCATCCCCTGGCCAGAGGAAGTTTTCACCCTTGGCGATCGCCCTGGTAGCATTTAATACAAATTGGCTATCTTGGTAAAATCCTCCGAAATATTACGAAACGTAAAGTATAATAACAATCAACCCGTAAACCCCAAATGCCTTAGCGAGACAGTAACCTATGCGCGTTGTGATCGCCGGAGCCGGATTAGCCGGCCTAGCCTGTGCCAAATACTTAGCCGATGAGGGCTTTACCCCCGTCGTCTTGGAACGTAGGGATGTATTAGGCGGGAAGATCGCCGCGTGGAAAGATGAGGACGGAGATTGGTATGAAACCGGCCTGCATATTTTCTTTGGGGCCTATCCCAACATGTTGCAGTTGTTTAAGGAATTGGACATCGAAGATCGTCTGCAATGGAAAGAACACAGCATGATCTTCAACCAACCGGAGAAACCAGGCACCTATTCCCGTTTTGATTTTCCTGATATTCCGGCTCCCATCAATGGTTTGGTGGCTATTCTCCGCAATAACGATATGCTCACTTGGCCGGAGAAAATTCGCTTTGGTTTGGGGCTTTTACCCGCCATTGTCCAGGGCCAGAGCTATGTGGAAGAAATGGATAAATATACCTGGTCCGAGTGGATGGCCAAACAAAACATTCCCCCCCGCATCGAAAAAGAAGTTTTTATTGCCATGAGTAAGGCGCTCAACTTCATTGACCCCGATGAAATTTCCGCCACCATTTTACTCACCGCCCTCAATCGCTTTTTACAGGAAAAAAATGGTTCTAAGATGGCATTCCTGGATGGAGCGCCGCCGGAACGCCTTTGCCAGCCATTGGTGGATTACATCACGGAACGGGGGGGAGAAGTACATCTCAATGCTCCCCTCAAGGAAATTTTGCTCAACGAAGACGGCACTGTTAAAGGCTACCTAATCCGGGGCTTAGACGGAGCAGAAGATCGGGTTGTCACCGCGGACCTGTACGTTTCTGCCATGCCAGTGGACCCCCTCAAAACCATGGTGCCGGCCCCCTGGCGAGACTATCCTGAATTCAAGCAAATCCAAGGACTGGAAGGAGTGCCAGTCATTAACCTCCACCTCTGGTTCGACCGCAAATTAACGGACATTGACCATCTCCTCTTTTCCCGATCTCCGTTGCTGAGTGTTTACGCCGACATGAGTAATACCTGCCGGGAATATAGTGATCCAGACAAATCCATGTTGGAGTTGGTGCTGGCCCCAGCCCACGATTGGATCAACAAATCCGACGAAGAGATTGTGGCGGCCACCATGGCGGAAATTAAACAACTCTTTCCCCAACACTTTGGCGGCGATAATCCGGCCCAACTGCTGAAATCCCACGTGGTCAAAACCCCCCGCTCTGTCTACAAAGCGACCCCAGGAAGGCAGGCCTGTCGCCCCGATCAAAGGACATCGGTGCCAAACTTTTACTTAGCAGGGGACTTCACCATGCAAAAATACTTGGGCAGTATGGAAGGGGCAGTGCTTTCCGGCAAACAATGTGCCCAGGCGATCGCCGCCGATTTCACGCCCCAAACCGTTCCCCCCACCCGGGAAATAGTCACCGTGGGTTAAGCCGCCTGGACTCCCTGGTAATCTTCCTGACAAATGGCAACCCTAATGCGACAATGCTAAATGGCTAACGGTCAAATTTCCCCCCAGCGTGCAGTTACCAAACCCCAATCCTGGTGGCTGACTTCCGAACCCCGTCCGTCCTTAATGTTACAACTGCCCAAACCGTCTCCATCTGCAAAGCCCTGTGCTTCTGTTGAGGAAGCTTACGAAATTTGTCGTCAAGTAACGGCCCAGTACGCAAAAACTTTTTATCTGGGAACTTTGCTGATGCCCCCTGCGAAAAGGAGGGCTATTTGGGCAATTTATCTTTGGTGCCGTAGGACTGATGAGCTAGTGGATGGACCCCAGGCGGCCACCACCACCCCGGAAACGTTGGACCATTGGGAAAGACGCCTAGAAGCCATTTTTGCTGGGCACCCCCAGGACGATGCCGATGTGGCCCTGGTGGATACCCTAGAAACTTTTCCCCTCGACATTCAGCCCTTTCGGGACATGATCGCCGGGCAAAGGATGGACCTTTACCGTTCCCGTTACCAAACCTTTGAAGAATTAGACCTATATTGTTATCGGGTGGCGGGCACTGTCGGTTTGATGTCCAGTGCCGTATTGGGGGTGGATACTGGCAATGGCCAAGCTCCTTGGCAACCCGATGCGGTTTACATTCCCCAGGAAGAGGCGATCGCCTTGGGGGTGGCTAACCAACTGACCAATATTTTGCGGGACGTGGGGGAAGACGTGGAACGGGGCAGAATTTACCTCCCCCTGGAAGATTTGGAGCGGTTCGACTATGGCGAACAGGACTTGCTCAATGGGGTCAACGATGACCGTTGGCGTCGCTTAATGAAGTTTGAAATCGAACGGGCCCGGGCCTACTTTGAAGATGCAGAACGGGGTATTCGAGCCTTAAATCGGGATGCCCGTTGGCCAGTGTGGACTGCACTAATGCTATACAAGGGCATTTTGAATGTGATTGAAGCAAACAATTACAACGTGTTCGATCGCCGGGCCTATGTGCCCACCCCCAAGAAGTTGCTGTATTTGCCCGTGGCCTGGTTGAGAGCCCAGGTGCTGTAGGGTTTTAGTAAAATTTTGATCAATAGATAGAAATAGTAGCTACTGATTTGACTCGATGCGGTGGAAAAAAAGCCCCTAACCATGGCGGGCTAAGGACTCACTTTATGAAGGGTTCAAACTATCAGTGTAGCGAACAAAGGCGATCGCCCCAGTGGTTTCCCGATCAGACCGTGGGAAACCGCACTATGCACTTAAAGGTATTTAAGGAGAAGCCAGGAGCCATAACTGCCAAAGAATGGACAGCAATGCCCCCACCACCAAGACCATAGAACTGAGGGAACCCAAGGCAAAACCTACCATCCTTTTCTCCGCCGCTTGGTAATAGCCCCAGGCGTAGAGAATGCGCCCCAGCAACCAGACAGCTCCCAAAATAGCGGCAATGGTTGGATCTCGGTAGAGGGCAAATAGCCATAACCCCGGCAGGAAAAATGCCAACTGCTCCAGGGTGTTGTATTGCACCCTCAGCACCCGTTCAAAGTTTTCGTCCCCTGTGGTGGCCGGTGGCATTACCCCATACTTGGCCCGGGCCCTTCCCACATTAATCACCAATACTAGATAGAGCACCGCCGCCAAAGCAGTGATCAAAGCTGGCCAGAGTAGCTCCGTTGTCGTCATCGGTCCCGTTGAGAGAATGTATAGTCTCAGACTAGCCCAAAAAGCTCCCCTCCCCCCAACCATTAATTTGGTCGGACTAATCGCTATACTGACGGTCAGGGTATTCCCCAACTCTTTGCTTTTCCCAGTCAAGCTCTTTTTGTTTTTCTTATCCCATGCAGTTAAGCCCCCAAGAAAAAGATAAACTACTGATTTTTACCGCTAGCCTAGTAGCAGAACGCCGTAAAGCCCGGGGGCTGAAACTCAACTACCCCGAGGCAGTGGCCTATATTTCCGCCGCCATCCTCGAAGGGGCCAGGGACGGTCGCACTGTGGCGGAGTTGATGAACTATGGCGCCACCCTATTGAGCCGGGACGAAGTCATGGAGGGGGTGCCGGAAATGTTGCCAGAGGTCCAGGTGGAAGCAACTTTTCCCGATGGCACCAAACTGGTGACAGTCCACGACCCCATTCGCTAGCAATGGGTTGGTTAGACAGAGCGGCCTACTTTTTGGTCGTTAAACCCCAGCCCCGTTAACCGTGGAAAAAAATCATTGCCTAGGGTTGACAGTGATCAATCTTTATCGCTATATTTAAAAACGTCTGAAATAACGACTCGTTATCAAGACCGCCTAGCCCCCATCGTCTAGAGGCCTAGGACACCTCCCTTTCACGGAGGCGACAGGGATTCGAATTCCCTTGGGGGTATTAAAAAAAAAGAAAAAAACGAAAAGGAGTTCTTCGGGACTTCTTTTTTGTTGCGTACTGAAAAAATTCCCCAGAAAGTTTAAACTCCTCTTCTGGCTCAAAAAGCAAAAAGCATAGGCGGAAACTTGTGGACGAAAACAGCACCGCCATGGCAAGGCCCAAACTCTATGGCAGTATAGGGTCGTAGTTATTTGTCTTCGAGGCTTTGTTTGGCTAATGTTAATCCTGCGTCGCCTAATGCTGGTGGTTTCCCTTAGTTTTGCCACGATCGCCATTGACATGACTACGGGGCAATGCAACGAACCGGTGCAGGGTCAAGTTGCCGGACCATCCAATTCCCAAAAGTTGAAAGTGGGGGTGGTGGGCAATCCACCATTTGTGATTCACGGAGAAAATGATGGAGAGGTAACTGGCATTAGTTTGGATGTGTGGAGAGCCATTGCCCAGTCCCAGAAATGGAATTCGGAGTATTTACGACAAAACTCTATCTCCGAGGGCATTAAAGCGGTGGCAGAAGGGAAGCTAGATATTTTGATTGGCCCCATTAGCGTCACCCCAGAGCGGGCGGCCATCGAAGGCATCACCTTTACCCAACCCTATTTCAGCAGTGGAGTCGGAATATTGATCCCTGGGGAACCGTTGGGCCTATGGGAGAGATTGGCTCCCTTTTTTGGTCTGGCGGCCCTGTCTTCGGCGGGAGTGCTTACCCTACTATTGTTTTTGGTGGGAAATTTAATTTGGCTGGCAGAACATCGCAAAAATCCAGAGCAGTTCTCCCCCCATTACCCAGAAGGAGTGCAAAATGGCATGTGGTTTGCCCTGGTTACCCTAACAACGGTGGGCTATGGCGATCGATCGCCGCGGACTAAGTTAGGACAACTGGTGGCAGGGGTATGGATGGTGGTGGCGCTGCTGAGTTTTTCCTCCATCACAGCGGGATTAGCTTCGGCCTTCACTACGGCCCTTTCTGAAGCCAATGCCACTCCCCTATTCAGTAGCGTCAATGACATCAAAAATAAAGACATAGCCGTGGTGCGGGACACCACCGCGGTGGATTGGGCCCGGTTTTATCGAGCGGATATTAAAGAGGCCAATAACTTAGTTGGGGCAGTGGCCTTGCTAGAAAAAGAGCAGGTGCAGGCGGTAATGTTCGACCGACCGGCATTAATTTATTACACCCAACAGCATCCCGAGGCGAAATTAAAAGTAACAGAAATTCGTATTTCTTTGGAACCCTATGGCTTTGTGATTGAGGAAAATAGCCCCTTGAAAAAGCCCCTCAATGTTGAAATACTGGATTTAATTTATAGCAGAAGAATAACTGAATTTACTGAACGGTGGTTGGGGCCAGGCGTGGAAGAAAATCAAGACCTTCCCCCCGACGATAGTGGTGAAATTTCCGGCTAGATTACCGCCCCATTAACCAAATTGGACTTGCTTACATACCTGTCTCGACGATCGCCAGAATCCCATTAATCATAGGCTTGGCCCAAGGACGGCCCGAGTTTTTTTACTGTCCCTAGCCAAAAGAAATTCCTCCCCTGGGTGCTAGCCTTGGAATAGCTGTATTCCTGGGGCCTATTTTCTCGGCAATGGCAGCTAAGTTCTTTTTGAAAATTTGGCTGCACTCTCCATGAATACAACCAAGGCCCTGTTACCGCCGAAATTTCCGCAATTATTGACTGGTTTAGCCTTACTTTCCCTGTCTTTAGTGGTCAGTACGGCGATCGCCGCCAAAGCTTTGCTGGAAGTGAAAAGCTCCAATGATGTTTTGATCGTTACGGGGTCAGCTAAACGCCCCATTACTTCCGACTACATTATTTGGGGATTGTCTGTCTCCAGTCAGCAACCCACAGCCCAGGCCGCCTACCAAGATTTACAAAGTCAAACGGAACGAGTTCAGGCTTATCTACAAGGGAAAAATGTGCCCAAGGAAGCCATTAGTATGGGGGCAATGGAAACCTATGCCATTCCTGAAATTACCGAAAATGGCCAGGAAACTGGCAGAACCATGGCCTATCGCCTCACCCAGCGCTTTGAGATCGGGGCTGATGATGTGGAACGCTACGCTAAATTGTCCCAGGAAGCCACAGAACTGATTAATGAGGGCATTAACTTGACCGTGGAGCCTCCCCAGTACCTTTACACGGAGTTAGCTCCCCTCCGGATTGAAATGGTGGCGGAAGCAACCAAGGATGCCAAAGCTCGGGCCGAGGCGATCGCCAGTAACACCAATAGTAAGGTGGGACCAGTGCGGAGTGCCCAAACGGGGGTTTTTCAAATTACCTCCCGCAATTCCACCGATGTTAGCGATATGGGAATGTATGACACCTCTTCCGTTGAGAAGGACATCACTGCAGTGGTTTCCATTACTTTTAGTATGAAATAATTATCCCAGGATTTTGTTCAGGTTCGGACTTTATCCGTATTTTCTCTGGCAATCAAAAGATCTAACCAGTGGCTGATTGACCTTTGCTTGTTTCCGTAGCACGATCTAAAGAGTAGAGTCGATAAAAACCATGCTATTTCGTCAATTATTTGACCCAGAAACCTCCACTTACACTTACGTAATTGCTGATCCCCATAGTCAGTCTGCGGCCTTAGTGGATTCTGTTTTAGAACAAGTGGATAGAGATCTACGCCTACTAAAAGAATTAGACCTCAAGTTGATTTTTTGTTTGGAAACCCACGTCCATGCTGACCACATCACTGGAGCGGGAAAACTGCGGCAATTGACTGGCTGTCAAAACCTCGTCCCCCAATATGCTGACGTGGACTGTGCTGACCGCCATTTGCAGGATGGGGAAATTATCCATGTTGGTTCCATCCCCATCCAGGCGATCGCCACTCCAGGGCACACTGACAGCCATTTAGCTTTTTTGGTGAATCAAAGCTATGTGTTAACGGGCGACGCTCTACTAATTCGGGGCTGTGGTCGGACGGATTTTCAAAGTGGGGATGCCGGTACTTTGTATGACTCTATCCACAGTAAATTATTTACCCTACCCGATGACGTTTTGGTTTACCCCGGCCATGATTACCGAGGCCAAACCGTTTCCACCATTGGGGAAGAAAAACTTTTTAATCCCCGATTGCTGGAGCGAGATCGCCAGGAATTTATCGAATTTATGGATAGTTTGAACCTGCCCGATCCCCAAAAAATTATGGAAGCTGTCCCCGCCAACCAACTCTGTGGTCAAAGGGCCGTACCTCTTTAAAAATCTAATTCTAGACCCATTTCCCGGTGAAAAATCCGTTGCAAATTATGGCTAGTTGCTTTCAGTCCCTTTACCGTACCTGGGGCAAAATCTTCACCGTAGCGGTGCTCAGCCTGGGGCTTTGGCTGGCCTGGGCGACTTTTTGGCCTGGGGCAACTCCGGCCCTGGTGCGGCAAACCACCGAAAAACCAGGGCAAACCCTGACCCAATCTCGCCAATCCCTACGGGACCAGGAAGGAAATACTTGGCAGGTGGTGTTATTTAAACGGGTAAAAGCTACTGGTGAAACGGAAACTAATTTGCGCTTGGTGGGTTTTCCTGGGGTAATATCCTTTCGCCATCCGGCTCCCTTAGTGGTTCAGGATAATGGTGGTAATACTGTTAACTTAACCGATCTTTTAGCGGCGGAGAGTCCAGGGGAAAATGTCGGTCAATTTTTAGTCACCGCAGATTTTACCAAGCTAGAAATGAATGGCATTTGGGCATTAAATTTACCATTAAAAGAAGGAAATCAACAAATCAAAGTGCCTTACTTTGTGCTTCAAGAATGGCAAGGATTGTTGGCCAAATCCTCGGAATAATTGCTAATTTGGTTGTTGACCTGTGTAATACTTTTTTCTGATTTTGTAGAGACTATCCCGGAGATTAATGATGACAAGCTCGACCCAAACTAACCCAACCATTGCCCCTCAAACCCTGCAACAATTACGTCAGCAGGATGCGGTTATCTTAGTTGACGTGCGGGAACCCCTGGAATTTGTCGGGGAACACATCGCCGATGCCCATTCCCTCCCCCTATCTCGCCTTAATCCCAGTCAATTGCCCCAGGCAGAAGGAAAAACTACGGTATTGTATTGCCAAAGTAGTAATCGTTCTGGTAATGCTCTGCAACAGTTGCAGGCCGCTGGGGTGGAAGGAATCATCCATTTAGAAGGGGGATTGTTAGCTTGGAAGCAGGCAGGATTGCCCACGGTAAAAACAAAAAACGCCCCTATCAGCATTATGCGTCAGGTGCAAATTATTGCCGGGAGCTTGGTGTTGACAGGGGTTTTATTAGGTACATTCGTTGCTCCAGGATTCTATTTTCTCAGTGGTTTTGTGGGGGCGGGATTGTTATTTGCTGGTATTTCTGGCACCTGCATGATGGCCAATCTGTTGGGCAAATTACCCTACAACCAAATTAAGGGGTAATAGCCATGGTGCTCCAGATGGTGGGCTATTTTTTGGCAGGTTGCATTGGCTTAAGTTTGGGGCTTTTGGGTGGCGGTGGTTCAGTATTGGCTTTGCCAATTTTGGTTTACGTTATGCAGGTTCCCCCCAAGGCGGCGATCGCCATGACGTTGGTGATTGTGGGGGTAGTGAGCTTGATTGGGGTAATTCCCCATTGGCGTCGGGGGAACGTTAATTTGCCTAAGGCCCTGATTTTTGGTTCTGCCACCATGGTGGGGGCTTTTGGCGGCGCTAAATTAGCAGCCCATCCCCTAGTAACGGAAACATTCCAGTTGGTTTTATTTGCTGTGCTGATGCTGGTGGCGGCCATTTTTATGATCCTCAAATCCCAACAGCGGCCCCAGTCTGCCTCCACTGAGGAAACAGCCTTGGCAGCCTATTCT
>NZ_JADEWJ010000162.1:0-8732 GCF_015207725.1 Synechocystis sp. LEGE 06083 | reverse complement strand
GTTATTAATTGGTATCCCTCTTTTGATTGCCGTTTTAGTTTTTGATCTAGTAGTAACAATTATGGCGGCAGTGAAAGCTAATGAAGGAATTCGATACCGCTATCCGCTCAAAATTACCTTTATTAAATAATATCAAATAAAATTGGCACAAACTAGAGGGATTAGTTGTTAAATTCTTCACTGCTTTGCCTACCTGTTGCAACATTGTTTTAAGTCGGCAAATAAAGACTGTGCTTTGCTTAGTAACCATTTTTTACTAGCCGGGATAATTTCGGTCAGGATCAGGATATAGTCGCCCCAGCAACCTATGCAATAACGGTGAAATCCGGCTAGTTCTCTTTGTCAGGGTGAAGTCTATGTGGAAGTCTTAACTGTGAAATGAATTTTCAATTAGCTTGCTAATACCTTGCTGGGTAAATAATGTTCAATGAAATTTACCACAGTGTTTAAGCCTGTAGTTGTTTTTAAATTAGTGAAGACAAATGGCTTTTCTCCACGCATTTTTTTTGCATCCCGGTCCATCACCTGTAAATCTGCTCCCACCATGGGTGCTAAATCTATTTTATTAATCACCAATAAATCTGATTTGGTAATTCCTGGGCCGCCCTTACGGGGAATTTTATCCCCCGCCGCTACGTCAATCACATATAGGGTTAAATCTACCAATTCTGGGCTAAACGTAGCCGCTAAATTATCTCCCCCACTCTCCAAAAACACCATATCTAGGGGCATAAAACGGGCCTCTAAATCGGCGATCGCCGCTAAATTAAGGCTGGCATCTTCCCGAATCGCCGTGTGGGGACAGCCCCCCGTTTCCACCCCAAGGATGCGATCGGAGGTAAGGGCTTCTGCCCGGACTAGAAATTGGGCATCTTCCTGGGTATAAATGTCGTTAGTGACCACAGCCAACTGGTATTTTTGTCTTAAAGCTTTGCAAAGAGCTTCCAAAAGGGCCGTTTTGCCAGAGCCCACAGGGCCAGCAATGCCAATGCGGAGGGGAGTTTGAGCCATGGTACTAACAGGAAAAAAAGATCAAGGGCGATTTTCAGTGTAACGCCTAATTTATTTTTCCTTCCGTTAATTTACTGGGGCGGAACCGGTTTGGCCGGTGTTAGAATTTGTCCATCAGCAAAAGTTCTGCGGCTCTCTCAATGCTTGATCTAATGGGCTTTTAGCCCCTGGGAGAACCCCGGCAATATTGAACTCCCTAAGCCCAAGTATCAGATAATGTCAGCGCACTTAGGAAGTCCTCTGCCCGCCACCGTTGTTTTAGTTAACCTCTACCTCAGAATATCTGTGAATTTTTGTGACTTTTTGCCAGCGAAGACTGCAAATTTTACTGATTGAAGATCAGCAATGCCAGGTGGAATTGCTCAAGATTTTGCTGGAAAGTCAATCTTTTTTTGCGGTACAGCTCCAGGTGGCCCGGACCCTGGCTCAGGGTATTAATCGACTCCAGAGTGGTATTTTCGACACCGTTTTGCTGGATTTATTTTTACCGGATGGTCAGGGCATTCCCGCTTTAACCACCATGCAAAAATTTGCTCCCCATATTCCCATTATTGTACTGACGACAGCCACAGATTTAAATATGGGTTTAGCGGCACTACAAAAGGGGGCGGAAGACTATTTAGTAAAAGAATACCTGCGGGAAAGTCAGATCGCCAAAGCAATTATCTATGGCTTGGAAAGAAAGAAAACTAAACGGCAATTGCAGACACAAATTGAGCGGGAACGACTAATGGGTCGTATTTTGGAAGAAATTCGGCAGTCATTGGATTTATCGGTTATTTTGCAGACCACTGTGGACGAAGTTCGCAAATTTCTCCAGGTTGATCAAGTGGTTATTTATCGTTGCTATTCCCCCACTGCGAGCAGAATTCTAGTAGCAGCACCTAGTTCATCTCTGCTAACCAGTGGCGATCGCCGTCATAGTCCCCAGCGGGGGCCGGATTCCAACGGGGAACCCACGGAGCCCATTCCCTGCCAAACCATTAACTCTCTCCACCCACTTCCCATTGCTCCAATCACCCTAGGACCGAGGGCTAAGGATGGAGTGCTCTTAGTCCCCATCTGGCAGAAAAAGCCCCATCAAGAAGATCGTCTCTGGGGGCAACTGGTGGTCCGGGTCGGAGACCAACAACGGTCATGGTTACCCTGGGAGATAGAATTTTTGTGCCATCTCAGCAGTCAAGTGGCGATCGCCATTCAACAATCGGCCTTATTTGCCCAGGTGCATTACCTGGCTAACATGGATGGGCTGACGGGCATTGGCAACCGCCGTTATTTGGATCATTTTTTGGAACAACAATGGCAAAAATTAGCTAAAAGCCACCAATATCTCAGCCTAGTATTGTGTGACATCGACTTTTTTAAACAATACAATGACACCTATGGCCATCTCCAGGGGGACGAATGCCTCAAACAAGTGGCTAAGTTGATGGAAAGAGTGATCAGGCGGGGTACCGATTTAGTGGCCCGTTATGGGGGGGAAGAATTTGCCTTGGTGTTACCCCAAACTAATCATCAGGGTTGCCAGGTCTTGGTGGCCCATCTGCAGACAATTTTTAAGCAGGCTCAAATCCCCCACCGTGGTTCCATCATTCAACCCCATCTCACCTTGAGCATTGGCAGCACCACCATGGTGCCATCCCCAAATATGGTGCCTACAGAATTAATTGACCAGGCAGATCGGGCCCTATTTAAAGCGAAAAAGGCCGGTCGTAACCGTCACTTTAGTTTTGCCGATTAATTTGGTAAAGATAATACTGCTCCTCTTGGATAAAACTATGACGAAATTCTGCCAAGGGAGTGATGGTTAAGCCAGGCTGGGTTACCCCTAAAGGATAGTTTAAAATCAGAATTACCGGTGGAGCGAGCTTAAGCCCTAATTGTTGATCAATTTGTTGCAAAATTTGCTGTTGATCCACTTCCTGTCTTTGGGCTGTAAAAATCACAAAACTGCCCAAGGCCTGGCTTTCTGGATAATAAATCTTTCTATTGAGGTGGGCGGCAATGGGGCTAACCATAAAATCATTACTCCCCACTAAAGTTGCTTCTTGAAGTCCTTGATTGACTAAATAATCTGCCACTGCCCGACTGGCGGAATAGGGTAAAAGTAAATCCCTGGTATATCCCACTAAACCCCCAATTAATTGACAAACTAAAATCAAACTAAATAAATAGGGGACTAATTTCTGACTCCATTGCTTCATTCCCAACCAAAACTTTTGTCGCAACAGGGGCGTGGGAGATAGGTAAAATTTTAACCAATAGCTAGCAATTAGAACTAGATAAAGGCTACCGAAATGTCTGGGGGCACCTAAAAATCTGCCGTAGGTGAACAATAAAATTCCCCCACTACCTAACAAATAAAAAAGGAAAATCAGCGGATAATCACTGAAATATAATGACCAAATCACCAAAAAAATCAGGGAAAACAGACTAAAAATTCCTAAGTCCAAAGGTCGGCGATCGGAAGGAACTAAAATCGTAATGTAGCCATTCCAAACTCGGCTCAAAGCCTGCCCTAAACGATACCAATCCCATTGCAAAATCCATTGATCCGCCCCGCCATGGAGGGTGCTGTCCCCTGGTTGCACCATTACCATCACCGACAGGGCCACGGCCGCAGTGAAGAACAAAACACTTACTGCCCTGTCCCACCAAGGAGCCTGTAAGTTTACCCCCAACGGTTTTTGGCAAATCCATTCCATCCCCAAGGCGATCGCCAGGCAGACACTGATCATTAAGGCATAGGCGTTGCTGTTGGCCATGAAGGCTAAACAAAAAGCCAGGGGGAGATAGGTCTGTTGGCGGCGGGGAAACAGGGCACAAAAGGCGAACAGTCCTAGGATGCCCAACGCATAGTTACGACTAATGAGGAGATATTCATAAAAAGGCAAATAACCGAGACAGAAGATTAACTTTTGCCAGCGGGGAAAGGGACTATAACGCAAAAAAATGGCGATCGCCGCCATGGCCAAGGCCAGATGAAATAATTGCATGGCCAGCAGGTTAGGGGTCAATTGGTTTAATAACCAGAGCAACCCGTACCACAGCAGGGGATGACCTTCGTAGCGCACATTACGCCAAAAATCCGCAAAATTAACGCTATCCCGACCAATCAACCAGCCATTGACCTCATCTCGCCAAGGAGCATGGTTTAAAGTTCCTATCAAACCCAGACAAAAAATGCCCAGCCAGAGCCACCATTCAAAGTGCGGCAGGCGATCGAGACGGCGGGCAAGGTTCAGTTTGGCCATGGAGAAGGGGTTTAATTTGTTTGCTGGACACCGTAAATCAGCATGACCAATAGAGGCGTAGCCAGGGTGAGAATAACAGTCAAGGGGGCACCAATGCGGGCAAAATCTGTGAAGCGATAGCCACCGGGGCCATAAACCATGGTGTTGGTTTGGTAGCCAATGGGAGACATAAAGCTATTGGAAGCGGCAAAGGTAACCACAAACATAAACGCCAAAGGGTTTAAGGCCAAACTTTGGGCCACCTGGAAAGCAATGGGGAGCATGAGTACCACGGTGGCATTATTGGACAAAATTTCCGTTAGCAGGGCCGTGGCTAGGTAAAACAAAAGTAGCAGAGCGTAGCCGGAAAGGTGCCCCCCTGTATCGGCCAAAAAACTAGCGAACCAGGCGGTGGTGCCGGAATTTTCCATGGCGGTGCCCAAGGGAATTAACCCTGCTAAGAGAAAGATCACATCCCAACGAATGGCCCCGTAAATTTCCCCCGGCTTCAGGCAACCGCTAATCACCATGGCCATTACTCCAGCCCAACTGGTGACGCTAATGGGCAAAATATCTAACCCCGCTGTGATAATTACCAAAGCGACAATGGCGATCGCCGTTTTGGCCTTATCTAGGCGGAGATTATCCAGGGGTTTTTCCTCCAACACCAATAGCTCCCTGGTGGTCTGCAAACCAAGAAAACTTTCCCTAGGGCCCTGGAGCAGTAATAAATCTCCAAACTTTAGGCGCACTTTCCCTAAACGCTGGCGGATTAATTCTTCCCCCCGACGAATGGCAATGACCGTAGCGTTATAGCGTTGCCGGAAACGCAAATCCTTCAGGGTGGAACCAATGAGGCGGGAGTTGGACAGAATCAGTACCTCCGCCACCTTTTCCTCCGAGGATTCCAGGGGCCCTGCCTGGCTAGTTTCAGCACCGACAAATTGCACATCGGCCAGGATTTCAATGCCCCGTTCATCCTTAATTCTGAGTAAATCTTCCCGTCCAGCCCGCACCAATAAAATATCCCCCATGGTCAAAACCCGGTCCGCCAAGGGTTGGGGGAAATGGGTGTCGTTGTGGATAATTTCCAGCACGTCGATGTCAAATTTGCGTTGAATTTCACTCTGTCTGAGGGTTTGGCCAATCAGGCTAGAACGGGGGGGAATAATAATTTCGCTGACGTAATCCTTAATTTGATACTCCGCCGCCACATTGCCATCGGACACACTGCGCCTCGCTGGTAACAGAGCCGGGGCCGCCAGCACAACATAGGTCATACCAAGGCTAAAAGTAAGTAAGCCCAGGGGAGTGAACTGGAAAATGCTGAACCCCTGCCCGGTGAGTTTCTCCGCCAAACCACTGGCCAAAATACTAGTGGACGTTCCCAGGAGGGTAATCATGCCGCCCAAAATAGTGGCATAGGAAAGGGGAATTAATAACTTGGAAACGGAAATCTGCCTCTGCCGGGCCCACTCTTCCACAATGGGCAAAAAAATGGCGACGATCGCCGTGTTGTTGAGAAAGGCGGAACTAGGCCCGACGATCAGCCCCATCAGTAGCAGTTGCCGCCGTAAACTATTGCCCCCAAATTTGATTAAACTATCCCGAATAACCTGGATGATGCCGGTGCGGGTGATGCCGTAACTTAAAATGAACATGGCCATGATGGTGACGGTGGCGGAACTGCTAAACCCCGCTAAACCCTCCGTGGGGGTGACTAAACCCAACACCATTAAAATCACAGCCACGAGAATGGCGGTGGTGTCGATGGGCAACCACTCCAGCACAAACATCACCAACGCAAAAACAATAACTGCCAGAGTGAGGGGAATTTGATAGTCTGCCAGCCAGGTTTGCAAAAAGGCCATAGTTATCCCAAAAGGTAATTAAACAAATTCTTCCCCATTGCCAGCGAGTTCACAAGAGGAAATAGTCCGATAACAATGCGTGTCATTCTGTGCGGTTACTACGGTCAAGATAATGCCGGGGATGAGGCCCTTTTGGTCTGTTTACTGCAAATGCTTCCTGCTACGGTGGAGCCAGTGGTGCTATCTGCCAATCCCCAGACTACTGAGGAGAGATACGGCGTTGAAGCCCACTACAATCGAGATTGGGGAAAAATTTGGCAACTTTTAGGACAATGTGACGGTTTTGTCTGGGGGGGAGGCAGTTTAATGCAAGATGTGACCAGTGTGATTAGTCCCCTCTATTACGGTGGTTTGATGGCGATCGCCCAGATGCGGGGTTTAAAGACCATTGCCTGGGCCCAGGGTATTGGCCCCCTCCAACGGCCACCGTTGCGCTGGTTTACCCAACAGGTACTGCGGGGTTGTAACGGCATCAGCGTGCGGGATGAGGCCTCTCTCCGGCTGGTGGAAAGATGGGACTTAAAGGCTTTTTTAGCTGCAGACCCTGTGTGGTCTTTAGCCGCTGAAAATGCGTCCCCTTCCCCTAGTCCTTTGCCCATGGTGGCGGTGAATTTACGAGCCCATCGTCTATTGACCTTGGAGCGTTTGGCGGTAATCACCCAGGCCCTCAAAGACTTTCAACAACAGACCCAAACCCATTTGCGGCTCATTCCCCTGCAAAAATCCCAGGATTTAGCCATTGCCGAGGCGATCGCCGTGGAACTGCCAGGGAGTTATGAAATTCTTTACCACCCAGACCCTAGGGAATGTAAGGGATTATTCCGGGGGGCGGAATTCACCATTGGCATGCGACTCCACAGTTTAATTATGGCGGCAGCAGAAGGCAGTGCCTGCTTTGCCCTTAGTTATGACCCCAAAGTTAGTCGTTTGATGGCAGAGGTGAAAATACCGGGTTGGGAACTGGCTAATTTACCCATGGATAGCAACGAACTCAGTCAAATTTGGCAGGATCATTTCCAGCACCGGCAACCTTGGAAAGGGGCGGAGCCACTACAAAAATCTGCCCTCCAACATCAAGCTTTATTGCAAAAGATTTTTGTCGGCTAGCTTTTGGGGTGGGAGTGTGGTAAGAATAGTAGCCCGAGGGAAACGATTCCTTGTTTCGCCAACGTCATTGCGGAACCTTAAGCTTTATTTAACTATTGCCCCGGTTCCAAAGCCCAAATATATCGCAAGATAGATTGCAAGCAGATAAGACTGTCCTAGGCTGGTACATAATCTGTAGCCTGCCTAAATTTGTCTACAGGACTTCAGTCCTAGAATGGTTGCAAAGTTTTGGCTGTTTGGGCTGTGTCCCATTGTTGCCCCCTGGCCAAAACCTCCAATATTTGGGTGTGTGGAATAAAAATTTAGTCCTTCTGTCCATTATCATTTAGCGACGATGGAGCCGGGAGGATTGTTGCAATGGCCGTAGCGAAAATTTTGGTTGCATCCAGCCAGCCAAGCCGAAATAGAGACCAAATTTTATAAAATTTTTTCCGTCCCCCATGAGTCAACCCAACTATTATCAAAATCTTTTAAATTTTCTCCGCCAAGACCTTTCCCTGCCGGCCGAATCCCTGGCGATCGCCGAACGCACCGCCTGTAACGCCATCGACAACAGCAACAATCTCCCCATCATTCTTTGGCAGTATGGGTTGATCAGTTTAGAAGAATTAGACCGAATTTTTGACTGGCTAGAAAAGTTTTAGTAGGGCCATCGCCATGCGGACGATCGCCGAAATTAACGATAAACTCAGCCGGGGACAAGCAACGGTTTGGACGGCGGAGCAGGTCAAAGCTCAAGTAGGGGAACTGGGAATTGCAAAGGTAGCAGCACAGGTTGATGTGGTCTGTACCGGAACTTTTGAGCCAATGGAATCCTCCGGGGCGGTGATTAACCTCGGACAAACGGATCCCCCCATTAAAATTCGTCAATGCTGGCTAGATGGCATTCCGGCCTATGCAGGCTTTGGAGCGGTGGATTTATATTTAGGCGCAACGGCGGCGGCGGACATTACCAACACTGGCGATAACCTCAACGAAGGGGAAGGTCTGGCGGAAAGGGGCGGTGGCCATATTATTGAAGACTTAATTGCTGGTAAAAGTCTGCCCCTGCGGGCTGTGGGCCAGGGTACCGACTGCTACCCCCGCACCACCTTGGAAACGGTAATTAGCACCGACCGCATCAATCAGTTTTACCTCTACAATCCCCGCAATCTTTATCAGAATTTCATTGTGGGTGTGAACGGTGGCGATCGCCTGCTGTACACCTACCTAGGACCCCTGCAACCCCGCTTGGGCAATGCAGTGTACTCCAACCCCGGCGCCATTGGCCCCCTATTTAACGACCCCCTCCTCCAGGCGATCGGCATTGGCACCAAAATCTTCCTGGGGGGCGGTGTGGGTTACATTGCCTGGGAAGGAACCCAACATTTTCCTCTGCAGAAACGTCTGCCCAACCACACTCCCATTGGCCCGGCAGCCACCCTAGCCCTAATTGGTGATGCCAAACAAATGGATGCTTATTGGGTAAGGGGTTGTTATCTGAAAAACTATGGTCCCTCTTTGATGTTGG
>NZ_JADEWJ010000161.1:0-8758 GCF_015207725.1 Synechocystis sp. LEGE 06083 | reverse complement strand
ATTTACAGGGGCCCAAAATTCGGGTGGGCAAATTTTTGAATGATGCGGGCTCTGTACAACTGAAAAACGGTGACCCCTACATTCTTACCAGTCGCCCGGTGGAGTGTACTGAAATTATTAGTTCCATCAGCTATGAGCATTTAGCGGATGAAGTTCCCTCTGGGGCAAGGATTTTGCTCGACGACGGCAAACTGGAAATGCTAGTGGAGGAAATTGACCGGGTCAATCGGGATCTGCACTGTCGGGTAATTGTGGGGGGGACCCTTTCTAGCAATAAGGGGGTTAACTTCCCTGGGGTTTGTCTTTCCGTTAAGGCGATGACGGACAAGGATAAGGAAGATTTGATGTTTGGCCTTGACCAGGGGGTGGACTGGGTGGCCCTGAGCTTTGTGCGCAATCCCCAGGACATTGATGAAATCAAAGGTTTAATTGCGGCGGCGGGAAAATCAGTACCGGTGATCGCCAAAATTGAAAAGCACGAAGCCATCAAGGATATGCAGGCGGTGCTGGAAAAATGTGATGGGGTAATGGTGGCCCGGGGGGACCTGGGGGTAGAGCTGCCGGCGGAGGATGTGCCGATTTTGCAGAAAAAGCTCATTGCCACCGCTAACCGTTTGGGCATTCCCGTGATTACCGCCACCCAAATGCTGGACAGTATGGTTAACAGTCCCCGACCCACCAGGGCTGAGGTATCCGATGTGGCCAATGCCATCCTCGATGGTACCGATGCGGTGATGCTTTCCAATGAAACGGCGATCGGGAAATTTCCTGTGGAAGCGGTGGCAATTATGGCCAAAATTGCGGAGCGCATTGAGCAAGAAGATATCAACCCTTCCCAGGCGGAAGCCAGCCGTACGTCCATCCCCAACGCCATTTCCAGTGCAGTCAGCCAGATTGCGGAAACCCTCAACGCCGCAGCCATTATGTCCTTGACTAAAACCGGCTCCACTGCCCGCCATGTGTCCAAGTTCCGCCCCAAAACCCCCATTCTGGCCGTTACTCCCCATGTGGACGTGTCCCGTCAGTTGCAATTGGTGTGGGGAGTTAAGCCTCTCCTAGTGTTAGATTTACCTTCCACCAGTCAAACGTTCCAAGCCGCCATTAACGTGGCCCAGGAAGACCATTTTCTCCGGGATGGGGACCTGGTGGTGATGACTGCTGGGACATTGCAGGGGGTGGCTGGCTCCACCGATTTAATTAAAGTGGAAGTGGTCAAGGCCATTCTCGGTCGGGGCGTAGGCATTGGCCAGGGGGCCGTCAGTGGTCGGGCTAGGGTAGCGGCGCATCCCCAGGCGATCGCCCAGTTTACCCAGGGAGAAATTTTAGTAGTACCTTCTACCAACGCTGACTGTGTGGAGATGATGCGACGGGCAGCGGGCATTATCACCGAAGAAGAAAGCCTAACCAGCCATGCAGCCATCATTGGTTTGCGGCTGGGGGTGCCGGTGATTGTGGGCTTTAAGGGAGCTACCCAAAAGATTCGGGACGGAGCCATTGTCACCATTGATGCCCAAAAAGGCTTAATTTATTCCGGGGCTTTACCCCCAGTGTCCAAAGGATAGAAGCTGGTTCTGGGCCAAGGGGTAGGGCTAAAACGGGAACCATCGTCCCGATGGAGTCCTCCATCCTCTGGCCCCTGGACCAGTAACATTTTGGTAGAATCAACGGGGTTCTTTCCCCGACGTAGTTTATTCCTTTGCAGAAAAAATCTTCCCTTAAGTCCCGTTACTGGCTGTTAATCCCCTATATTCGTCCCCATCGGCGTACCATTGGGCTGGCTTTTCTTTGTACTCTGCTATTCACCGTTTTTTGGCCTATCCTCGCCTGGCTGGTGGGGCGCATGGCCAAATACATCGGCGAGGGGGATGTGCGCTCCATTTTGATTATGGCAGGGGTGGCGGCGGTGATTTTTTTGGTGCGGGGCATGGCCCAGTATGGTCAGGATACCCTCATGGCCAAGGCCGCTCTCAATATGGCGTTGACCCTGCGGGAAAAAACCTACGCCCATTTGCAGCGATTAAGCCTGAGCTATTTTGAGGAGGCAAAAACGGGAGACCTATCCTATCGACTCACCGAGGACATTGACCGCATTGGTGAGGTGGTGAATAAGTTATTTCACGATTTTGTTCCTTCGGCGTTGCAATTGGTGGTGGTGTTCGGTTACATGTTTTATCTCAACTGGGCCCTCACCTGTGCGGTGTTGGTCATTGCCCCCCTTATGGCAGTGTTAATTGGCTTTTTTGGGGAACAGTTGTTGAAGTTCAGCCGCCGTAGTCAAACCCGCATTTCCAATTTGTCTTCTCTGTTGACGGAAACGTTGGGGGCTATTCGTTTAGTCAAAGCCTTTGCCGCCGAAGATTACCAATTGGATTTATTCCGGGAAGAGGCTCAGCAACATCGGCGATCGCAGTTTTTGGCCGAACGCATGAAGGCATTGCAGTTTGTGGTGGTGGGATTTTTGGAAGCCATGGGGGTAGTGGTGTTATTTTGCCTGGCGGCTTGGCAAATTTCCCTCGGCAATTTAACCGGCATTGAATTTATTAGCTACGTCACTGGGGTGGCCATGCTCATTGACCCCATTAGCCACATCACCAGCAATTACAATTTGTTCAAACAGGGGGAAGCCTCCGTTGACCGCATTTTTGAAATTTTTGCCCTGCAACCTTCGGTGGAAGATAGTCCCACTGCCGTGGCCATTGATCATCTCCAGGGGGCGGTGCATTATGAGAACGTCGATTTTGCTTACCTAGAAAATAAACCGGTTTTGAGTGGGATTAATTTACAGGCCGAGCCGGGGGAAATGATCGCCTTGGTGGGAGCTTCCGGGGCCGGTAAGAGCAGCTTGGTGAACCTATTGATGCGGCTCCATGACGTCACCGGCGGCTGTTTACGCATTGATGGCCACGCCATTGATAGCATTACTTTGAAAAGTTTGCGGGAGCAAATCGCCATTGTTCCCCAAGAAAATATCCTTTTTTCTGGCACGATCGCCCAGAATATTGCCTTTGGCAAAACGGACTTAGACCTAAAGGCCATTGAGGAAGCAGCTTGCATTGCCAATGCCCACCAGTTCATTACGGAGTTGAGCCAGGGCTATTACACCTATGTGGGGGAACGGGGAGTCACCCTGTCTGGAGGCCAACGTCAGCGCATTGCCATTGCCCGGGCAATTTTACGCAATCCCAGCATTTTAATTTTAGATGAGGCCACTTCAGCGTTGGATTCGGAGTCGGAAGCGTTGGTGCAGGAAGCTTTGGAGCGCATTGTCCAGCAAAGAACCGTGTTTGTCATTGCCCATCGCTTGGCCACGGTGCGTAAGGCCACCCGCATTGTGGTGTTGGAACGGGGGGAAATTGTTGAAATGGGTAGTCATCAGGAGTTAATGGCCCACCAAGGCCGCTACGCCCGTTTCCATGCCCAACAGTTCGCTTCCTAGACCGGAAAAGGTTGCCAATTTTTGCCCCGTTGAGTAAGAAAATGTATCTGAAGAAACTTTATTTACGGGCCTTTCGCAATTACCTCGAAGAGGAGGTGGAATTTTCTGCTCAAAAAACCATTTTGGTGGGCAATAATGCCCAGGGAAAATCTAACTTATTGGAAGCAGTAGAACTATTAGCAACCCTAAAAAGTCATCGTACTAGCCGGGACCAGGAATTAGTTTTAGATGGGGCGGCCAGTGGTCAAATTAAAGCTTTACTGGAAAGACAATACAGTGTGGCGGAGTTGGAGATTGACCTGCGGCGATCGGGCCGGCGCAATCTACGCATTAATCAAAACCAATGCCGCCGCCAGTTAGATTTTTTGGGTTGCTTAAATGCAGTGGAATTTTCCTGTTTAGATTTAGATTTGGTCAGGGGCGCACCGGACTGCCGTCGCCAGTGGCTGGATACTTTATTAACCCAACTAGAACCCCTCTATGCCCATATCTTGGCCCAATATCAACACATTGTTAAGCAGCGCAATGCTTTACTGAAAAGCCTCCGACAGCAGTGGGAAACGGGTCTAGCTTTGGGGGAAGAATTAAGCGCTTCGTTGGAACTCTGGGACCAACAGTTGGTGGAAATGGGCACTAGGGTGGCTCGCCGTCGGGCGAGGGGCTTGGCCCGGCTGGCTCCTCTGGCCCAAGAGTGGCATGGATGCATTAGCGGCGGCAATGAAACCCTCACTGTGACCTATCAGCCCAATGTGATCTGGGAAGGGGATGATCCTGATGTAGTACACGAGGCTTTTTTGGCAAGATTGGCCCAACGGCGATCGGCAGAATTGCATCTAGGGGCAACGGTGGTGGGGCCCCATCGGGACGAAGTGGGGTTTGTCATTGATGAAACCCCGGCCAGAACCTATGGCTCCCAGGGACAACAACGCACCCTGGTGCTGGCATTGAAATTGGCCGAATTAAGTTTAATTGAAACGGTAATTGGGGAGCCGCCTCTGTTGCTATTGGACGATGTCTTGGCCGAGTTAGACCTCGATCGCCAGGGGCAATTGTTGATGGCCATTGAAGACCGTTTTCAAACCCTAATCACCACTACTCACTTAAATCGTTTTGATGACCGTTGGCGGCGATCGGCTCAAATTCTGCAGGTGAATGAGGGTCAACTAGAGGAACGATGGCCATCGGAAATTGACTGATGTTTGATGAACTGAGCCAGACTTGTTGAATATCGACAGAAAACTCAAACTACAGAAAAAATGACTGATGTACGATCTCCTCACCGACAAAGTACGAATTAACCATCCGCTTTAATGCCCCTATCGTCAGAAAATGGTGTAGTAACCATTGCCAAAAAACTTCGCAAAACGCTAAGATCAAATTGTGGTTAACCCCATAGTCGAGGAAAGCAGATGATGGCTGTCAACCCCATCTTGAGCAACGTTGCCTATGCACATCATCTCGAAAACTGCCCTGAAGCAATTCTGGGAAAAGCATCCAAATGCCAAAGCGAGCTTAACGGTTTGGTACAAAATCACCAGCCATAGCCACTGGAAACATTTAGATGATGTTCGTCAAACCTTTCCCCATGCCGATCCAGTTGGGCAACTAACTGTATTTAACATTGGTGGGAATAATTATAGGCTCATCACCAAAATTGTCTTTCCCACCAAAGAAAGCAATAGTGGCCGAGTTTATATCAGAGCCGTGTTAACCCACGCAGACTATAGCAAAGGTAATTGGAAAAAGGATTCATGGTTCAAATCATAAATCTAATTTCCTAAAAGATTAAGGAATAGCTAACTTAGAAAAAATCCTAAAATCATCTTGCTTTCCTCTTTAAACACTTAATTTTTCAGATTAATCTTTGTCAAAAATAAATTACCCTACTTGCCATAAAAATATTGCTATGAGCGTTACATACTTAAACTTAATTCAGTCTTTCCCCCCCCGACCCATTCGCTCCGCCCAAGAGCTTGAAGCAACTCAAGCAGTGGTTAATAATCTGCTCGATACAGAGGCGTTAACCGCTGACGAAGAAGATTACTTGGAAGTTCTTGGCACCTTAATCTACGAATACGAACAACAGCAAGGGGATATTATTTCTGATATCCATGGTGTAGAACTTCTGCAAGTTTTAATAGAAGAAAATGAATTAAAGCAAAAAGATCTAGTGCCAATTTTCAAAACAGAATCGATTGTTTCTGCGGTGTTGAATGGCAAGCGACAACTCACAACCCGCCATATCCAAGAATTGGCCGCATTTTTCCATGTCTCACCGGCTGTATTTTTCCCTGCGAATTCTTCTGGGGATTTTTTTGTCGCCTAAATTAATCTCTGGGAATATAAAATTAAGCCCTGAATATCTTCATTCTGGAAAACCAATCCAATAAGTGATGCAAATATTCGTAGGGGCATTGGCATGAGTTGCCAAGAGTTTGTTGCAGGAACAAAATTGCTGCGCCATCACAACAACAATTGACTCACCCCAAAAGTTATCGCTCTCCTATCAGAAAAGGGAAGATAGAAAAGCGATAGTTGCAATCTCCTGATTTTGGCTCGATCAGCTGTATGTAGAACTTTCACAGACAGATTACCAGGGCAAAATACTGCCATCCCAACTATAAAACGTGCCACTATTTTCTGATTTTACCTGCAACAAAATCGCCATTAATTGCCCCACAGTGCGCTCTACAGTAAATAACTTTTCTGGGGGAACATTTTTCTGAAATGGCTGAGACAAGGAAGTATCAGTGGTGCCAGGATGGAGCAAAATTACTGTACATTGGGGCGCAACTCGACGGTATTCGATCGCCGTATTTTTGAGCAACATATTCAGCGCCGCTTTAGAAGCACGGTAACCGTACCAGCCGCCCAACTGGTTATCGCCAATGCTCCCCACTTTAGCGGAAATAGTAGCAAAAACACTGGGGGAAGCATGGCGGAAATGGGGCAAAAAATGCTTGGCTAACAACACCGGGCCAATGCTATTAACGACGAAATATTGCTGTAACTGTGATGGCTGTAAATGGCGCAAACTTTTTTCTGGTGGGTTGTCATCCACATGGAGAATGCCCACACAATTGATCAGCCAATTAACTTCGGTTTTACCCAATTGCTGACTAAATTGTGCAATCTGACTTTCTGAAGTAATATCCAACGACACTAGGGTTAAACGGTCAGAATTTTCCTTGGCTAAATGATCCAACTCGTCGATCGCCTGGCGGTAGGTGGCCCAAATTTTGACCGGAAAGGGAACTTGGGTAAGGAAATAACGCACAAAACCTAAACCAATGCCCCCGGATGCCCCCACTATGACCACCGTTTGGGGATGATTGTGGGCGGAGAAATTCTGGTTTGCCATGGATTCAACCAACCAAAAAATGGTTAAGGATTAAGGAAATGGAAGGTAAAGGGCAAGCGGGCATAAATACCCTGGGGATCATTGAATTGAGCCAACTCTGTCAATTCCCGCTCCAACTGTTGCCAATTGCTTTGCAGAAATGGTGGTAGGACGACGGAGTTCTGGGTGAAACTATGGCTGAAATTGCTCCATAGGAGGGAATTTAGCCCCCTCGGGGTGGGATATTCCTTTACTTGCCATTGCTCTCCCAACTCTGCTTGGGCCGCCGCTAAGGTCAAAGCCGTTTGCAGTCCCCCCAGTTGATCCACTAGCCCAACTTTTTGAGCTTCCACTCCAGTCCAAACTCTCCCCTGGGCCACGGAATCCAAGGCGGCGGGGGGTAAATTGCGGGCACTGCCTACCTTGTCTAAAAAAACATCGTAAACTCTATCCACCGCCCGTTGGAAAATAGCTAACTCCAACTCGGTTTTGGGTTTAATGCTGGAACCTACATTGGCCAACTCTCCAGTCGCCACTTCGTCCCAGTTTAGCCCCAGGCGATCGCCTAAATTTTCCACGTTAAAGAGAATGCTAAAAACCCCAATGGAACCGGTGACGGTGTTGGGTTGGGCAACAATTTTTTCCCCAGCAGTGGCAATCCAGTAACCACCGGAAGCCGCCACATTGCCCATGGAAATAATCACTGGTTTCTGGGCCTGCAAAAGCTCCACTTCCCGCCAGATAATATCCGCCGCACTGGCGCTACCACCGGGACTATTAATTCTGAGTACCACCGCTTTAATGTCATCATCCTGACGAATAGTTCTTAACAGTTCCCCATAGCGATCGCCGCCGATATTTTCCCAGGTGCCCCTACCATTAACAATGGAACCTTCTAGGTAAACAATGGCTACTTTGGGGCCTTGGTCGTGGCTTTCGGCTTCCCATGTTTGCAGCCGATGGTATTCAGCCAAACTAATTTTTCTAAACTCCTGTTCTTCTTCTTCTTCCGCTTCATCGGAGTCATTAATCCAAACCCCTGACTGTTTTAACTCCGCCAAAGCTTCATCCCAATAGGTCACTTTGTCCACCAACTTTTCCCTTAGGGCTATGTCGGCAAAGAGTAAACCTTCTTCATTGGCGATCGCCTGGAGTTGGGGCACTGTTAATGAACGATTATCAGCAACACTGGTTAAATAAATTTGCCAAATTTGCTCTAGCAGGAGCTGTTGTTGCTGGCGATTTTCTGGACTTAGGTTTTCCCTGGTGTAAGGTTCAATGGCCCCTTTGTAGCTACCCACCCGCAGGGTCTGTACCCCAATGCCAGCCTTGGCCAACGCTCCAGTAAAAAAAATTGGCTGGGTTCCCAAGCCGTTCATTTCCACCCCACCCATGGGATTAATTAAAATGGAGTCGGCAGTGGAAGCCAAATAGTAGCCTAGTTCACTATAGTTAAGGCCGTAGGCAATAATCTTTTTGCCCGATTGTTTAAATTTAGCTAAGGCCTGTTGCACCTCACTTAAGTTGGCATAACCTTCCACTTGGTTACTGCGACGACCATCAATTAATAGGGCCACAATGCGGTCATCTCCGGCGGCCTTTTCAATGGCATTAACCACCGTCCGCAGGGGTAACATTTCTTCCCGATTGCCCAGTAAACCCTGCTGTAAATTGAGGGTGGGGCTGGTGTCCCGAATGGGGGTAGCTAGATCGAGAATGAGGGCAGTTTTTTCCTCCAGTACGGGGTCTGCCTCAGCCGCAATCAGTACGAACAACAACACCAAACTGCTGGCCCCAAGGCTAAGCAAAACCACAATGGCTGCCAAGGTTCCGAGGAAACTAGCCACCATTTGCTGGAAAAAATTCTTCATGCTGGCTGACTGCGTGCTAATTCCTGGAGGGCTTTACGGTCAAGTTTAATCTCAATTTGATCGTTTTCCTTGGTGCCTAGGGTGCGGTAGGCGGAGCCTAGATAGAGGGGT
>NZ_JADEWJ010000012.1:0-28670 GCF_015207725.1 Synechocystis sp. LEGE 06083 | reverse complement strand
CCGTTAAGGCCCCCAATAACAGCATCCCTTTTTGATAAGCTCGCTTTGAAAAGTTTGTCGGTATTATCATGAATTTTTTACAAAAGTAAGGGCTAGGTTTTTTATTGCGGGACAGAGCTGATTCTTGCTGATTGCCATCGACTTCAGCAATTTTATAGAAATTGATCATAGATTTTTTGTTGCCTTTTGTCATCAATCGTAACAAAATTTTGTTTGAGGAAATTTATGCTTATTTTGGCAATGAAAATTAACAAATTACTGGCAGGCACAATTTAACGTTTGGGACGAAATATATGACTGTGGTCGGGGTGATAAAGGCGCGATCGCCTAGGCAGATCGGTTTTTAAGGCTGGGCTGATTAAGTATAGGGTGGTGCGGATTAAATTTTCCCGTAAACTTAGGGCCGCCATTTCCCCCAAGGGAACTAACCAAATTTTTTCATCGGGCCACCCCACTCGAAAGCAAACCGCTACGGGGGTATCGGCAGGGTAGTGCTCCAATAATTGCTTCTGAGCTTTTTCCACATGGCGAGCGGCTAAGTATAGCCCCAAACTGGCTTGGTGGTAGGCCAAACTTGCTAACTCTTCCCGTTCTGGCACCGCCGAAGCCGCACCACTAATGCGGGTCAGCACAATGGTTTGTACCAGGTCGGGCACGGTGAGTTCACAGTTTAAGATAGCCGCCGCCGCCTGAAATGCACTAATACCCGGCACACAGACAAAGGGAATATCCGCTTCCCCCAGGGCCTGCATTTGTTCGTGAATAGCACTGTAGAGGGTCAAATCACCGGAATGCAGCCGCACCACAATCTTCCCTTGGCGCACCGCTGTGATCATTAACGGCACAATGGTTTCCAAGGTTTTACTCCCGGTGGCAATGCATTCTGTCTGGGGGCCTACCTCTGCCAACATTTGCTTGGGCACCAGGGAATCGGCATAGAGGACTAAGTCCGCCGCCTGGAGGAGTTTTTGTCCCTTAATGGTCAGTAGATCGGGATCACCGGGGCCTGCCCCAACAAAATAAACTGCCGGAGAAAAAGATTGTCTGGTTGCGGTCATAGATTTGCAGGTATGGGATTTTGGTGAAAAATCAGTAATTGATCTGCCGGTACGGTTTCCATGGCGTAGGGAATACCATGCTGGTCAGCAAATTCAACTTCAAACGTCTGGTCGTCAAGTTCCATTACCACTGTTCCCACCTGGCCAGGTTGCAGGTAAATCGGCTCACCTGTTTCAAAATTTTTGGTTATCCGACCTTCAGTAAGAATAACAACATCTAAGTCTTTAATTTTCATAATTACCTGCTACTTTCTAACGGGATAACAACTAACTAAGCGAGGAAAATTTTCCCCTTTACGAACAACCCATGCTGATAAAATCTAGGATTTCCCCTGTTCTGTTTTCAGAAAAAACTTGAGATTATAGTATTTACCAAAGTTATTTTCTTTATGAATTAATGCCTGTTCAGTTATTGTAGCTTTTTCAATAGCCTGGATAAGAATTTCAGCATTTTCTAGGGTAATCCCTAATTTTTTTTGAAATAGATAGGCTTTATCCTTGCCTCTGCCATGGTCAAAATTAAGGCAGTAGTTGTTAATTTTTTCCAGATAGTCTGCCTGGGCGGCATTGGGTGATTTCATGGGCTATGCGATCAAACCCATTTCCTGTAGATTTTTCCTGAGTCGCTCTGCCTCCGGAGATTGTCGTTGTTCATAAAGGGCGATCGCCTGTTGAAAAGCATCGACACTTTCTTGGATTAGACCAGCCTTAAAGCTGGTAACAGCTAGGTTTTGATAGGCTTCGGCATAGTCCGGTTGGAGGGCAATGGCCTGTTGATAACCCTTAATAGCTTCCAGCAAATTACCTTGGGCTTTGTGAATCATGGCTAAGTTGAAAAAGGCGATCGCCTGGGATGGATCAATGTGAATTACTGCTTGATAAACCTTAATGGCTTCGCCCAATTCCCCCAAGTCTTGCAAAAAAGCACCGTAATTAATCAAAGCGCCTAATTTTAGAGGCAGTAAAATTTCTTCGTCGAGGGCTTTTTGATAATGTTTGCGGGCCAGCTCCCATTTTTGTTGGCGGCGGTAGGCATTGGCCAGATGGTAGTGCAATTCAAACCGCACAGGAATGGAAGCTGTGTTGCGCTTTAGACCCTGTTTGAGTAGTTTTACCCCCTCTTTTTCGTCCCCTAAGCTGAAATATAAAGCCCCTAACTTACTGCAGAGGTAAGGGTCCTGGGGACTATCTGCCATGGCTTTTTCGAGCAAATGCTTGGCCCGCTGGGTTTTGCCCCGTTCCTTAAGCAAGGTGGGACTATAGCCTTGGTGGAGGATGGCTACCCCTGGTAAATCAATCACTTGCCAATGGGGTTCTCGTTCCAGTAAAGCCAAAACACTGTCATCAATGGTTTCGTGGTAGGGACGACTAAATTGCACCGCCGGATGGCGACGGAATAGCCTGGATACCAACGAATAGGGGGACTGATTACTTTCCAGTTCGTGGCGCATTAGATTCACCACTAAAGCATTGTCCATGGCGATCGCCTTTTGGATGCCATCTTTAACCAGAATATTCAGCCTTTCGTCAGCATCGAGCACTAACACCCAATCCCCCGTGGTGGCCGCCAGGGCCTGATTGCGGGCCAGGGCAAAGTCATCTTCCCAGGGCACAGTGATCACCTTGGCCCCTGCTTGGGTGGCAATTTCCACTGTATTATCCGTGGACCCCGTGTCCGCTATGACCATTTCATCCACTAGACCCGCCACACTGGCCAGACACTCCCCCAGGAAAGCGGCTTCATTTTGAACAATCATGGAAAGGCTGAGGCGAGGCATAGGGGTTTAAGCAAAATCGGCAAAAGGTCAGTCAATCATCCTAACCGAATTGTCCGGTAAGATGGGTGTGGTTTCCAAACAAAATAGTCCCTTACCTTTGGGATAGGGCTAAACGGGGAACTTTTGCCCCCGTAACTAGACCGATTAGATTAAATTCAACTCAAAAAGACTAAACTTACTAGCGATTAACGAGGAGGTTGAGGGTGGTGGACTGGAAAGTTCGGGCAATTCGGGGTGCAACGACGGTTTCGGAAAATAGCTCTGAGGCAATCCGAGATGCGGTCTGTGAGCTGCTGGATGTCATCGAAGCAAACAACGCCTGCCCCCCGGAGGACATTGTCAGCGTCACTTTCTCCGTTACCCCCGACCTCGATGCAATTTTTCCGGCGGCGATCGCCAGGCAGAGGCCCCGCTGGGAAAATGTACCGTTGTTAGATGTGCAACAAATGTATGTCAAAGGTAGCTTAGAACGGTGTATTCGGGTGTTAATTCACGTCAACAGCCAAAGCCCCCAGTCAGAAATGTACCACGCCTATTTGCGCCAAGCCCGCAGTTTGCGCCCCGACTGGCATTTGGCTCGGTTTTAAGACCATAAATTTTAAACACTGGACTTGTTTGTTGGGCAACGGAATAAACCTAATTTTCAGTGTGGTCGATTGTTCCATGAAATTCCATGTCAACTAACTGGGTTGGGGGAGTCCGCCTCAGCCATCATTTCCCTTTTAATCACCTTGTAGTTCCAGAAACCAAAGATTAGCCAAAAAGCTAATAGGCCAGAGGTGGAAATTAGCATGGGAATCAGACCAAATTGACGAATTAAAGTGGGGGCCGCCGCTGTAAATAATCCACCACCAACAATGGGTTCAAAAAATAATTGTTTATAGGCAAAGCTTTCAAAGGCGCCGGTGCGGTTATGGGGGTCCACCATTTTAATTAACAGAATTCCTGTGGCGGTAACTCCCATGGATTGACCCATATCACCAATCCCTCTTTCAAACCAATAACTAGGTAAAATTTTCGGAGCTAAGTAGACGAATGCCACAATGTTCCAGATAATGCCCACTAAGGACAAGCTGAGAAAAACGGGCAAATTAGCTCCCAACACCTGCAACTTGATCGAGGCTAAGGCCGTTACCACCACCAAATCCAAGGCAACTCCAGCAATTCTTTCCTGTAAATTTCTAATAATCAGGGAATCTAAATCCAACTTTTTCATAATTAGTTGGACAATAATGCCCCCAATCAAAGCCATGGGAAATAAAGGAATGGCTCCGGCCAATTCAAAACCCGTTTTTCCCCAGGTGAAAAATTCCAACAATCTGAGTAGCTCTAAAATTATCCAGCCAATCAAAACCGCTAAGGCTGTAAAGCCAAAATTCAAAGATAGGGGATCAATTAAAAGGTTGCGCATTAACTGAGCCCTTCTACTCAAAACACGATCACTTTCCAGATGGGCAGTGGGTTGAAATTGGGCGTCTCCTGATGTTACCTCGGTCGGTATTTCTTGGATGTAATTGTTGCGCCTGCCCCAATCGGCCAAAACCGTTCCGGCGATTACCCCAGTGACAATACCCACGGTGGCCAATCCCAGGGCTAAATCTCCACCTTCAGGAAAATCTAGTCTGTTGAAGGTTTCCGCCATACCGGCTGCAGTTCCATGGCCTCCTTCAAAACTGATTTCCACCAGGGAAGCAATTATCGGATCAACATCGAACAGAGGAATTAAAATCAATAAAGTTACCAGGATGGGCAAGGCATATTGCCCCCAAGCCAACGTCTGGCCAAAGGCCACCTGGGGAGAAGTTTTACGCCAAATTTCCTTCGGTTTTGGAATGGTTTCCCCTAGGAATAGGGCCGCAAAAACTATATTGATGAATACTCCAGGAGACTGGGTCCAGACAGTGCGGGTAGTTTCGGGGAATACTCCCCCCGCCAAATAACCATCTGCAGGCACCCCCAGGGCCACGGCAATGGAACCAACTACCCCCGGCCCCAACAATAAGGCGATCGCCCCGGCAATAATCGATTCTGGTAAATATAATTTTTGAAATAGTTTAATTTTCTGTTTTATAAATCTACCTGCCAGAATTAAAATCGCCAGGGTGATAAACGCAAATAAAACATTGATTAAACTAAGCATTTTGATAGTTATGATAATCGTTTTTTTTCGTAGCGGTGGCAAGATCCAGGGGATAAATTAGCGGCGAAAGTTGGGAGTCTCGCCCTTGGTACAATTTAAAAGTATTTCACCCCAGGGGTAAATATGCTTAACCCGCTAGGTATGGCAAGCGGGGCTCGATGCTATCTTGTATTGATCTGGATTTTCTGTAACATCGGCTACAAAATTCTCCCTGCGATGGTCATGCTTTGATGTCGCTCTTCATACAAATGATCTAGTTGATCAAGTCTGTGGTTGTGACGAGCATAAGCCCAATATATTCCCCTGTGTCTGTCTTACAAAGAAGTAAAGTTCATACTTTCTACTTGCCAAGGGAAAACTAAGTTCATTTTCCCAATTTTCTCTAGCAAAAATCTTGGTCTGTCGTCATGGATTTGGATGGAGGAGAAGAGAAAAACGAATAGTCAGGTATTGCAAAACACAATGTTGCCTAGTGGACGACAGGAAGACTCCGTTGAACATGAGTTGGATGTTCAAGTTAGCGTTGGAAATAATTGCGGACAATTTGGATGATTTTTTGGCTCGCAGTGCCGTCCCCAAAGGGATTAATGGCATTGGCCATTTGTTCATAGGCCTGGGGCTGGCTCAGTAACTCCCCGGCGGCCTTCGTAACTGTGGCGGGATTTGTCCCCACTAATTTCGCTGTCCCGGCGGCGATCGCCTCTGGTCTTTCGGTGGTTTCCCGCAAAACTAGCACTGGTTTGCCTAAGCTGGGGGCTTCTTCTTGCAATCCACCAGAATCGGTCAATAACAAATAGCAGTGCTGAATGGCTCCCACCAATTGAGCGTAGTCCAATGGTTCTGTGAGGAAAACCCTGGGGTGATTGCCCAAAGCTTGTTGAATTGGCTCCCGCACAGTGGGGTTACGATGCATGGGCAATAGTAAAGCCGTGTCGGGAAACTGCTCTAGAATTTGCTCAAAGCTAGTCAAAATATCCTGCAGGGGCTCCCCCCAATTTTCCCGACGATGCACTGTGGCTAGCAAAACTCGATACTTTTGCCAATCCAAACCTTCAATGGGGCAAGCTGGTTTTTGGTCGGCCACTGTCAATAGAGCGTCAATGACCGTATTGCCTGTCAAATGGATTTCCCCGGTGACGTCCGATCGCCGTAAATTCTCCACCGCTAAGGTAGTGGGGGCAAAATGCAACTGGGCAAGCTGGGAAATTAGGCGACGATTGGCTTCCTCTGGGTAGGGGTTAAACAAATTATCAGTGCGTAAACCTGCTTCCACATGGCCAATGGGAATTTGTTGGTAAAAAGCTGCCAGGGCCGCCGCAAAGGCCGTGGTGGTATCCCCCTGAACAATCACTAATTGGGGTGGTTTTTCCCGCCAGAGTTGTCCTAGTCCTTCCAAACAACCCTGGGTGATGTCCGTCAAGGTTTGTCCCGGTTGCATGATGGCCAGATCCTCATCCGCCGACAATGCAAATAAATCCATGACCTGTTGCACCATTTCCCGGTGTTGCCCTGTTAACAGCACTTGGGTGTGCATATCAGGCTGGGCCAGGAAAGCACGGATAACCGGGGCTAATTTAATCGCTTCGGGGCGGGTACCCAGGGTAATACAAACCGATAGGGGAGATACAGGCATAGGTCACCAACACAGATAATCCCAGGTTAGCGGAGAGGGGCCCCGGGAGAATCGGCTTGGGGCAAAATTGGCCAAATTTTTCTAGTCAAGGGTAACTTGGTGCTCACCGAAATTCTGGGTCAAAATGGGAAGGAATTATACTAAATCCTCTAGCCTATCCCCCCAACCCCATGAAGCCGATGCGGGAATCTTCCCCAAAAATCTGTCCGGTGCCCCTAGAACAACAACCGGTCAACGAATACGAAGCCCTCAAATCTGCCTGGTTATATTCCTGGGGTCAAATAGACCTCCTCGGCTACGGCAAAAACCTAACCCGTCTAGCCCTGCTGATTAGTTTCATTGTCAGCCCGATCGCCTCCGCCAGTTTTTCAGTGGAAAAGCAACCAATTCAATGCGGTTTTTTGATTGTGCTGGGTATTTGTCTTCTGTTATCCCTGTTTGTGTTGCGCTTGATGTTGGGCTGGCGTTACGTTGGCGATCGCCTGGAAGCGGAAACCGTCACCTACGAAGAATCCGGTTGGTACGATGGCCAAGTATGGCGCAAACCTCTAGAAGTGCAAACCAGAGATCAACTTATTTTGCGCTATCAAGTTAACCCTGTACTGCAACGCTGGCAAGTGACCTTAAAACTCCTGGGGGTCACCATGGCGATCGATCTACTCCTCTGGGCAATGTTTCGACTGATTAGTGCCTAGAATTGAAACAGGTTAAAAAACCCAAGCCTGAAAAACATTACCACCGAGCCTTAAATCCAACAGCATGAGCAGAGGAAAACGCCCCCACACTCCCCCCATCGAAGTGCATTTGCTGAGGGAAGGCATCATCGAATCCCAGCACTGGGCCGAAGCCACAGTGTACGACGACAGGGGAAGGGTTTTAATGCTTGCCGGTAACAGCACCAGCAACGCCTTCATTCGCTCTTCCCTCAAACCGTTTCAGGCCCTGGCCGTCACCAGCACTGGCACCATGGAGCGCTATGGCCTCACCGACAAAGACCTGGCCATTATGTGTGGTTCCCACCAAGGCACCATTGAACAAGCCCGCCAGGTATTTAACATTCTTTGGCGGGCCGACATTGAGCCCCAAGCTTTACAATGTCCCATTCCACCAGG
This sequence comes from Synechocystis sp. LEGE 06083, assembly GCF_015207725.1. Lineage (NCBI taxonomy): Bacteria > Bacillati > Cyanobacteriota > Cyanophyceae > Synechococcales > Merismopediaceae > Synechocystis > Synechocystis sp. LEGE 06083. Next base: position 20,949 of record NZ_JADEWJ010000012.1, on the reverse strand, counting down.
ACAGGAAAGCCCCCTGCACCATGGTTGCTCCGGTAAACATGCCGGTATGTTGGCCGTTTGCCAGCAACAGGACTGGCCGCTCCACAGTTATTTACAACAAAGCAGTCCCATTCAAAAACTAATTTTGTCCAAGGTTGCCGATCTTCTCGGTATGCCCGGAGCAGAATTGATCGCCGCCCACGATGACTGTGGGGCCCCTACCTATGCCATGGAGTTGGGACAAATAGCCCACTTGTATGCACTGTTAGCTTCAGGACAACAATTGGGTTTAGAGCGGGTCGCTCGGGCCATGACCTACTATCCCTATTTTGTTGCTGGGGAAGGCTGTTTCGATACGGAACTTATGCAACAAATGGAAGGGGAATTGGTCAGCAAGTCCGGTGCCGAAGGGGTGCAATGTGTGGGCCGAGTGGGGGAAGGCTTGGGTTTAGCAATCAAAGTTAAGGATGGCTCCAAACGAGCTAAGTACGCCGTAGCCATTCATCTGCTCCAACAAATGGGTTGGATTCCTCCCCAGGTGGCGGAAACTCTGTCGGAAAAGTTTGTCCGGCTGGGTAGATATAAACGTCTGGAAGTGATCGGCGAATTGGCCATGCTTTAACCTGCGATGACAATTAAAAGACGGGGACAAGATAAAACTTTTACCCCGTGGTTGTTATTTTTCCTCCAGGGCGAAAAACCAACAAAAAAGACCGTGTCCTAGGGAGGGGCACGATCCGGAGGGAAACCGTCACAAAGCAGGGAGACCAGCGCTTAAAGGTATTTTTCTAGGGTGCTGGCAAGGGTTGTTTTGGGCACGGCTCCCACCACCATGTCCACTCTCTGACCCCCTTTGAAAATCATTAGGGTGGGAATACTGCGGATGCCGTACTGACTAGCGGTATTGGGGTTTTCGTCGGTGTTCAACTTAACGACTTTGACCTTGCCTTCGTACTGTTGTGAGATTTCATCAACGACGGGGGCCACCATGCGACAAGGGCCACACCAGGGAGCCCAAAAGTCTACGAGCACGGGTAACTCGCTGTCTAATACATCCTCTTTGAAACTTGCGTCGGAAACTTGAGGGGTAGCACTCATACTGGAAATCCTTTTAAACCTCGTGATGGGCTGATTAGAATACTACCATAACCAATTGTTGACCTCTGTATGGAAAAATATCGTGAAACTTAGAATTTGTTCATCTTTTGTCACAGTTGGCGTCACACTTCCCTCCATGGTGAGCAGATAAGAAGAAACCGCCCGAACATCATCCAGGCGGAGTGTGGTGTGAGGAGTGAACGGAAACTTACGTCTCCGCCCTCTTCATTGTACAGGCTGTGACGGGGGTCTTAGGGGTTTCGCCGGTGGGGAGTTCCGTATTTGTTAAGTTTTTTAAAGGGATTTTTGGGTCTATCGGATCTATTTTCTGGAGAAACCCAGGTCTAAAGGTTAATCAGAACTATGCCAAGAACTGTAATTGTGGTGGGGGGAGGAGCGGCCGGTTTTTTTGGGGCAATTAATTGTGCAAGAAATCTACCAGAGGGCAGAGTAATTTTATTGGAGGCGGGGTCAAAATTCCTGGCTAAAGTCCGCATTTCTGGAGGGGGTCGTTGTAATGTGACCCACCATTGTTTTGACCCAACACAATTAGTGCAAAATTATCCCCGGGGGGGGAAGGCGTTACGGGGAGCGTTCAGTCGTTTTCAACCCCAACAAACGATCGCCTGGTTTGGGGCGGAGGGGGTGCAACTGAAAACGGAAGCAGATGGCCGAATGTTTCCCGTTACCGATGATTCTGCCACCATTGTGGATTGTTTATTAGCGGCAGCGCGGCGATCGGGAGTGGAACTAAGAACAAGGTCGCCGGTACAGGGAGTGGCCAAACAGGGGGAGAAATTTCAAGTGTTGCTGAAGACGGGGGAAACAATTAACGGCGATCGCCTCTTGTTGGCCACGGGCAGTAATCCTTTGGGTTATCGCTGGGCGGAACAATTGGGACATACAATCCAGGCTCCGGTACCCTCTTTGTTCACCTTTAATGTTCCCGATGCCCCGTTGACCGACCTCGCCGGAGTCAGTGTGGAAAAGGCCCTAGTGAGTTTGTCGCCAAAGTTTAAAGGAACCTATTGCCAAGCAGGCCCGGTGTTGATTACCCATTGGGGGCTGAGCGGCCCGGCGGTGCTGAAACTATCTGCCTGGGGAGCAAGGCAATTGCAGGCATCAAGCTATGACCATCCCCTCTGGCTCAACTGGTTACCGGGAGTTAGCCCCCAGGAATCCATGGCCCAATGGCAACAGACAAAGCAAAACCATCCCCGCAAACAAATTGCTAACTTTAGCCCCACAGCCCTTCCCAAACGACTCTGGCAGAGATTAACGGCCCAGGCGGGGATTAAACCGGGGCAATGCTGGGCCGATTTTTCCAAAGTTCAGGAACAACAACTAACGGATAATATCCACCGCTACCACTGTCAGATCAAAGGCAAAGGGGTGTTCAAAGAGGAATTTGTTACCTGTGGGGGTATTACCCTCAAGGAAGTGGATTTTAAAACCATGGCCAGCCGTTGTTGCCCAGGTTTACATTTTGCCGGGGAAATCCTCGACGTAGATGGTATTACCGGCGGTTTTAATTTTCAAAATGCCTGGACTACAGCTTGGTTGGCAGCCCAGGGGATGGCGGCTCCATAACATTCCCTTAATTCCCCCTCCGTAAGTTGGACTAGAATTCCAGTGCCAGCCCAGATTAACCCCCGGTGAAGTTTTATGAGACCCCTAAGTCATCGCACCAAGATTGTGGCCACCATTGGCCCCGCCAGTAGTTCGGTGGAGGTGATACGTCAGATGGTGGATGCGGGCATGAATGTGGCCCGGCTCAATTTTTCCCACGGTAGCTACGAGGACCACGCCACCATGGTCAAAATGCTGCGATCGGTGGAGCAGGAAATGGATACTCCCATTACTCTTCTGCAGGATTTACAGGGACCCAAAATTCGCATTGGTCAGTTGCCAGGGGGAGAAAAACAACTGCGGGAAGGGGAAAAAATCTGTTTGGTGCCGGTGGAAGTTGTCGATCGCCATGGTGAGGCGGTGGGCATTGACTATCCCCATTTAGCGACGGAGGCCCGGGTGGGGGAAAGAATATTGTTAGATGATGGTTTGCTGGAAATGAAAGTGGTGGCGATTAAAGATCCGGAGGTAATTTGTGAAGTGGTGACGGGGGGCGTCCTCAAAAGTCGCAAAGGCGTCAATCTACCGGGGTTAGTGCTAACCCTACCTTCCATGACCGCCAAAGATAAGCAGGACCTGGAATTTGGCCTAAGCCAAGGCATTGATTGGGTTTCCCTTAGTTTTGTCCGTAAGGGGGAAGATATCCACAACCTCAAACAATTTCTGGCCGAACGGGGCCATCCCGACCTGCCGGTCATTGCCAAAATCGAAAAGCCCCAGGCGATCGAAAATCTGGAAGAAATTGTGGCAGTTTCCAACGGCATTATGGTGGCCCGAGGCGATCTAGGGGTGGAAGTAAACCCAGAAAAAGTGCCCCGCCTGCAAAAGGAAATCATCCGGCGTTGTAACGTGCGGGCAATTCCCGTCATTACCGCTACCCAAATGTTAGACAGCATGATTCATAATTCCCGACCCACCAGGGCAGAAGCCAGTGACGTGGCCAACGCTATCTTGGATGGCACCGATGCGGTGATGTTATCCGGGGAATCGGCAGTGGGACAATATCCTGTTAAATCAGTGCAAATGTTGCGTAAAATTGCCGAAGAAACGGAGTTGGGTCTCCATCTTGCCAACAATCCACCAATCGAAAATACGGAAACCCATGCCCTAAGTGAAGCGTTGGTAGTCATCGACGAAATTTTAGACTTGAAATATATTGTCACCTTCACCACCTCTGGTTTTACTTCTCTGCTCGCTTCCAATCAACGGCCATCGGTGCCGGTTATTGCCTTTACCCCCTCAGAAAAGGTTTATCATAGCCTCAACTTAGTTTGGGGTATTATTCCCTTTTTAATTGACGAAGAATTCGACACCTTTGAAGATTTAATCCAACAGGCGGAGGTACTACTAAAGGATCGAAAAATGGTGCAAAAGGGCGATCAGTTGTTGATTATGGCGGGAATTCCGACAAAAATTCCCAGGGGCACTAATTTTCTTAAGATCCATCGTATTTCTTAAATTATGTCTAACATTCAGGCTGAGGCGCGAATGGTAGCGGCAAATGCAGATGAGAAAGGTTTTTGAATCCCATGCGAAAGCTAATCAAGATAAAGTTTCACCCCAATTTTCTTTAATATCCATGAAATTGCTCTAACCAGTGCCGTTCGGAGGGGATGATAATGCCGGTATCTTGAGCAAAAATTGCTTCCGTCCTCCGCAAATGTGAATCGAGAAATTCATAGGTTGTGCTCAATCCGTTGTTTTGCCAAAGACAATTGTAAATGTTAGTAGCTATTGGTTTAGAAATGCCGTAGTAATTGGCCAGGCTTTCAATCGATTCTTGGTAATTATTTTGTATTCTCTTGATCATTGCGTAGTAGTCAGTCGTAAAGCTCTGCAATAACTGATGATACTCATAGTCATGCCAAAAAGTTTTATTTGTGTTGGCAACTACCCCCTGATAATCGCCCAGAAATGTTTGAAACTCCGGATCACGATGAATATTTAGTTGATAGGAAAATGGCGGATTGAGGAGAGTAACATCCAGTGAATTATCTCTCAACGCTTCATAGCGAATATTTGTTGCCCCTGCTTTGATGAATAATAACTTGCCATAGTCTTCGGGAGAATATCGATGGCGCAAAAATAAGCGTAGGGCCCTGGCGTAACCTGAATCTGTGTCAATGCCAATGCGATTTTTATTAGTTTGTAGATCAATTTCACCACATAAATCCAACATACCGCCATGGATAGGAAGAATTGCCAGAATGTCAGAGTATTGTTCCTCCAAAGCAATTGAGAGTGTATCGTCATAGGACATCAAAATAATATGGGCCAGATTTTGTTTTAAATCCTGATGGGCCTCATCTGCATTTTTGACATATTTGATATCCAAATTAATGCTGGTCTGACTTTGTAAAGTTGTTAATAAAAAAGCCGAAATATCCTTAAACGCAGAGATTTTAAGATTTTTATCCATAGAGTTTATATCAAAAATTTAATCAGTTAATTTGACCAAAAAAGAGAGAAATTTAAATAAATTTAAGTTGATCGTGTCAGCTATGGTGTTCCTTGATATAAAATAGTTAAAAAACTTTATAAAGTAACAAAAATTGCCGGAAATTTAGTCACTGAACAAATGTTTTGTCTATAATCTTTCAAAATTTTAATCAAAGAATCTAGAGAATGTTTAAAAAATTTAGAGCAATGGATTTATTCCTTTTAATCCCCTAATAAAAGAGTATCTGACTCAAATTCTCCCATTGCCTAGGAAGGTTAGAAGGAATTTAACTCCGACGACTCAACTTCTCAAACAAAATCTTAAACGTTTTACTTTGACCAGCCTTCCGAACGAAATATCGCTTCTGCTTCTTCAGTTTGCAGAAAATCAATAAATAGCTCCGCCCCTGGATCAGCCTTGGCGTTGGTGACAACATTTAAATCTCGGTAAATAACTCGATCAGGAGAAAGTTCAACCCATTCAGCTTCTTCGGGATGGTTAATGGGCCAATCTTTCCAGGTTATCCACGCGTCTGCGTTCATCTCTTTAAATGCTTGAAAGCTAGCGCCACTGCCCTTAGCAAAAGCAATAATATTGCGACGGAAAGCTTTGATATCATCAAGGGAACCTGTGCGACCGGCAATATCTTCCCATACGCCAGTGCCTGAAGTGTTGTAAACACCCGCTCCTTCGGTGACAACAATTTTCATACCGGGACGGAGTAAATCATCAAATCCTCTGATGTTTTTAGGATTACCTTTACGAACGGCAATCACCGATGTGGCCAGATAAATCGGTTCCACATCATTGCTATTGAATTCTTTATAGGTTTCCAAAAAGGCAGTCATTGATTGCTCCGAAGTGCCCCAAATTATGTCTGCATCACGCTGGGCATTCTGAGACCATTGACTTTCTGGTCCAAACTGCACATCCACAGGAATACCCGTTTTTGCAGTGAAGAGTTTACCAGCCCGGATAATGGCGGTGTGTGGTCCTCCGGCACCATATAGTCTAACGACGCCATCCTTTGGCTGATAGTCGCTATCGGCGATCGGATTGGCAAATGTTGCACCACGGAGCATACAAGCGAAAAATAATAACAATCCCAGGGAAGTTGTTTTCCGGTTCATGGTAGTCGAATTATTCCGTAATTAATAATAAAAAGTGAAGCGAAATTGTATTTGAATTAACGTTGGTTTAGTGACGAGATTAACTAAGGATTTTTATTGATCATAATCAATAGATCATGATCAGTATTGCCTTTTGGTAGATCATAGCCAAGAATTGACTCCATTAAAGGATTATTAATGGCGACCATCGAATCTAGAACTTCAAAAGTCTTGAAATTTGCCGGAAATAAGAAAATGAAAGTGGCTGTTTCATTACCAACAGTTTCAGACCAATGGGTCCAACCTGAAGGAATAAAAACAAGGTTACCTGATTCTAAATTTTGCTCAAATACTTTGCCTTTAGGATCAATCAAAACTGTTTTTGCCTTACCTGAGATCAAAATTTGTTCTTCCCAAGTGTCATGCCAATGGGGGGTGCGAGCCGCGCCTGGCTTTATTTCCACCCTAGCAGTGTCATTTTCAGCAACGGGAAAGTTCTTTTTTCTACAGTAGGAAATAGTTCCGGCTTTGTACTTATAAACTTCCACTTCTCTCGGTTCACAGCTAAACTGAGTTTCACCCATTTCCTCGGCCATAGGATTGTTAGCTAATTGTGTCCCATCTTCAATCTTGATTGGCGCTATTTTTGGGGCTTCTAATCCAGTTGCTACTTTGGAATTTTCCTTGGTGCTCTGACTTAAGACAGGATTAGCGGAAAAAATTATTTGAATTAACAAAAATAAAGCTAATGAAATAACTACTATCCAGGGAAAGCTTTTTTTATTGACGAGATTAATTTTTATTTTCACAATCAACTATGGAGTAAATTTTAGACCAGACAAAAACCATAGATATGTCGTCATTAGCTCTCTGGGTAAGATGATTTCATGCACAGTTGTTTTAAACCATAGTTTTTTGTGGCGGCCATTGTCTTAAGTTGTCAACTACGGCGGAGTGGACGGTGACATGGCGGAGAAAAAGGGCAATTAACCTCGTTTTAGGGAGTTAAAAGTCATTGATCCGAATACTATGCCAATTATCGCAGCAATTGACCCAATATATTGATTCAGTCAGGGTAAACAAAGTTTACACGCCCATAGTGGCTATTTTTCCAAGGGCAGTATACTGGGGATTAATTTTTGAAAAACAGCAAGATCATGTCATTATTCCCCATTTTTACCGCCCTATTGAGCATTTCGCCCACCACCATTGAACAAGTTCCTGTCACTTTTGAGACCCGACCTTTTATTGTCAGCCAGGCCAATGCGGCGGATATTTTAGTAAAGCTCCCCAGGCCCCAGGGCAGTCCCAACAATGTGGGTAGTATGTTTATGGCCAATGCCTATGGACAACAGGGATTAAATTTCCAAACTAAGGGTAAACCAGCCCCCACGGTTAAGTTCTACCAAGATGCCCTCACTAAACTGGGTTATGAGGAAAGAACCATTAATGCTACCCAGGGAGACTGGGGCTTTAGCATTGTGTTTGATACCCCTGCCGGGCTAACTTTGACTCCAAAAGATGCGGAAAAATCAGTAGTGCTGGTCATTCAGGGAACGATGCTTGGCCCTGACACCATCAACCTTAATCTGCGGTTTGAAGAAATTTAAGTGGATTACCAAGTGGGGTCATCATAGAGATTGATCTCTAATTCGTTTACCCCCACTGGTACCGCACTGATGCAAGCGCAAATGGGAGTGCCGTCCCCCAATTCCACCTCACAGGCATGGCAGGAACCCATCAAGCATCCGGTGGGGATGAAAATTCCAGCCCTTTCTGCCACATCTAAAATAGGTTCCCCTGCCCTGGCCATCACAGTCACATCATCAGGTAGAAAGCGTATCGTTACTGCCATTGGTAATTCCTAATTTAAATAGTTTTTCAGCATTTGTTTGGTAGATTTTGTGTCTTTCCTGATCAGAAATTGGTGCATTATCCAAGAAAGAAACAGCTTCTTCAACCGACTCATATGGATAATCGGCGGCGAAGAGTACGGCATCGGCACCCAGTACGTCTAGCACATGACGCAGAGCAGGTGGGGAACAAACCCCACTAGTGGTGATGACAAAATGATCTTTGAAGTATTCGCTAGGCAGACGAGGCATTTTAGGCACTGCGCCAATTTCTACCTGCAGTGAATAACGGTTATCTATCCTTTGTAACCAGTACGGTAATCCTTCCCCCATATGGCCCAAAATAATTTTTAATTTCGGGAAGTGATCAAATACGCCGCCCATAATGAGGCGCAAACCGTGGGTTGCAGTTTCAACGGTAAATCCCCAGCCCGCAAAATAGAGTCCATAGTCCAGGAAGGGAGAAATCATCTCTGGAGAAGGGGTGCGAGGATGAAGATAAATGGGGGCATTGTTGGCTTCGGCAGCGGCAAAAATTTCCCAATAATTCTTGTCATCGAGATATTTTCCGCCAGTATGGGAATTAATTAATACACCGCACAACCCAAGTTTCTGTATGGCTCGCTCAATTTCCATGGCGGCGGCTTGGGGGGATTGGGGGGCCACTGCTGCTAGTCCGGCAAAACGATCAGGATAATTTTTGACAGCTTCACTTAACTGATCATTAGCCTGACGGGCAAGGGTTATGGCCAACTCAGGCTCAAATACCTGTACACCTGGGGAAGAATGGAAATAACTTGTATATCAATGCCAGTGGCATCCATATAAGCAATGCGTCCAGCGCCGAGGTCTATTAGCCGCTCGTGGATAATTCTTGTGCCAGGACTGTTCGCTAGAATCGTTTCGCCCATTTTGCGAAAACCCGGTTCGTTCTTTGCCCCCTTGGCAAGAACCTTAGTCCACTCGTCAGCAATCTCCTGGGTGACAAAAGCCTCTTCTACAGCAATTTGTTTCATCATCCTAAAAAACTATTAACTAAAGTGTCTGAATTTTCCCCTGGGAATGACGGCAAAATCGGATTGAGGTTGACATGGGTTTCGACAAAATCCGCTAATGAATTTAACATAGCTTCCCGTTGTTCTTGATAATTGCCAATGGCAGTTGGTAATGGTCCCAAGCCCCGTCGTTGCCGTAGATTATTTAACCAACACCGTCGCCAGGTACCGTTATCGAATAGGCCGTGGAGGTAGCAGCCCCAGAGGTTTTGTTGCCCATTAACCATGCCCAGCTCTTCTTGGTCAAACAGGGGCAGAAAGTCTTGGCTGTGCTCCGATCGCCGACTGATGCCCTGGTGGATTTCGTAGCCAGTGACCCTTAAACCTGGTTGGGGAGCGTAGCTGATGGTTTCCTGTTGGCGGGTAATTTTTTCTTGGGTGATGACGGTGGTCAGGGGGAAGAGCCCCAACCCTTGGCAGTTAGTGAGACTGCCTTCGATATTTTCTGGATCGGCAATGGTTTGCCCCAGCATTTGATAGCCGCCGCAAATGCCCATCACAGTGCCACCGGCTTGGACGTAGGCCATAATTTGCTGACTCATGCCACTGTTTTGTAACGCTTGCAAATCGGCGATCGTGGTTTTACTGCCGGGAATAATTACGGCGTCGGGGTTGCCCAACTGTTTTTCTAGGGGAAGATAATCGACATAAACACCGGATTCTGCCTCCAACGGCTCAAAATCGGTGAAGTTGGCGATGCGGGGCAAGCGGAGTACTACTATGCGAATATCTTCTGGGCTGGGGCGACCACTTCTTTCCAGTAAATCGAGGGAATCCTCCGCTGAGAAAAGATTTTGCCCATAGGGAATGACTCCTAACACGGGAATACCTGTATATTCTTCTAGCCAAGTAATGCCACTGTCTAAGAGGGAACGCTGGCCGCGAAATTTATTGATGACGATGCCTTTGATTAATTTTCTTTCCTCTGGTTCTAGCAGTTGCAAAGTCCCCACTACATGGGCAAACACACCGCCCCGGTCAATGTCGGCAATAAGAATGGTGGCGGCCTGGAGATGCTTGGCCACCCGCATATTGGTTAAGTCCCGGTGTTTAAGGTTAATTTCCGCTGGACTGCCGGCCCCTTCACACACCACGACGTCAAAATCCTGGGCTAAAATTTTCAACGAATCGGCGATCGCCTGCCAGCCCCGGTCAAAGTAATTTTGGTAATATTCCTGGGCCCTGGTTGTGCCTACGGCCTTACCCAACATGATCACCTGGGAAGTCATATCCCCCTGGGGTTTGAGCAAAATGGGATTCATGGCCACCCTGGGAACAGTCCCGGCGGCCCAGGCTTGCACTGCTTGGGCGTGGCCCATCTCCCCGCCATCAACGGTAACAAAGGCATTGAGGGCCATATTTTGTCCTTTAAAGGGGGTGACCCGATAACCCCGACGATGGAACAGGCGACACAGACCGGTGGTTAAAAAGGATTTCCCGGCATGGGACGTGGTACCAACCACCATAATTGCTTTCATAGCCAAATTTTGCTGAGGTCTGATGAGGGATTAACCGGAGTATGCTAACTCTAGCGGGAATTCCATTGTATTATCCCTCTCTCGGTCATCCGTTGTTACACCCAGCATTTTGCCTTCGTTGTTATGGCTGAGTTTATGTTTGAAAAATCCCCATTGCCATGGCATTCAGGTTTGGGAATCACAACTTCAATAACGGGTCATTGGAGTCTGTCCCATCAGGCAAAAGATGGTTCGAGTTCCAATTCACAAGCTTTAACCTGCTGGCGTGACACAATCCGCATTTGGTGGGGATAGCGTGGCCGTGGATCCCCCACTAGCCAAATGGGTGGGACCATACTGGTTTCGTAACAGTCAATTTGATATAAAACCCCCGGTTCGGATTTGAGTTCTACTATTGTCCCCGGCAAATACTCAAACATTTCATCCCAGTCAATGGGAGATGTGGTATTCATCAGCGGTCCTCCATATTGCTCAAAAGGTTTTATGCCTCTCCGACTTAGGAACGGTTGGGACGAAACGGTGTTGGGTTCCAGACCCTGTGGCCACAAGGGTGACAAAATGCCAGGCAATTTCCCCAGGATTCTTGTTACCAAGCAAAGTCGAAAGAAATAAAACGAATAAAATCTGTATCGACTTTAACAAAATCGAGCAATATTGGCATAAGGTACGGGGTTAAGTTCACAAATCGTGACATTGGCAAGTAAGGACGATGGAACGGGTCAGGCAACAACATTGACTGGCTTGGGCTTTTCATTCCAAAAGAGGGGGATAGCGGCGATCGCCGGGATTAGTAGAAGGAAAGTTGACTTTTCTAAAAGAATTGCTCACAGATCAAGGGCAGAATTAAAGCCCTGACGAGGATTCCATTGGATAGCGCCCGGTCCGGTTACCCATAATTGACCCCGGTATTTTGCCACTGTTTGCCTCAAATCTTTGCTGACATAGGGCGCAATGGCGATCGCCGTGGGAGGTCGTAAACTATCCAGCCAACTGTAGGGAAAAAACTGGCCAACCCAGATGATGGTTTGGGGTCGTTGATGCAGCGGTAACTGCAATGGAGCTTGGTTGGTTGGGGGCACTTGCAGAAAAATCCACCAGCGTTGTTGACCAAATTCCAGTTGCAAAATTGCTGGGTTGATTTCTACCCAACTTAGATGGGGGCAAGAAGGCGGCAGCGGTTGACCGACCATGGCGGGAGTTATGGTTAATTGACAATCAACTTGGCTAATTCCTTTTTGGGCCAGGAAAGGAGCCAGTAATCTGGCCGCGGACTGATCTTCAGCTTGGGTGATAGTTGTGACTGTGCCGTGGGCCTGGGTCACAATGACAGGAAATTTTTTACTAGCAAAAATGGTCAACTCCACCCTAGTTTGCAGGGCAAAAATGAGGGGCAAAATGATTATTGCGAGCAAAAATACCGTAACCCAGCCCCAACGCCGTCGCCACCAGGGAAAGGCCCAGATCAAACCAAAAGCAGCGTAGATTATGACCACTTGTCCCAGCCCCACTTCCCCCACCGCCACCGTGGGCAATTGTTGAAATTGAGCGGCGATCGCCATTAACCAACGGGCGGGAAAAGCTAGTAACCAAGCAGTGGCACTACCCAGGGGCGGAAAAATGAGGGCGAACAGAGCACTGATCATGCCTCCCAAGCTCAACAGGGCCAGCAAGGGCGTAATCAGAATATTCAGGGGTAAGGCAGCGGGGATAAAATAGCCAAACTGTTGCAAAAGAATGGGCGTAGTCCAAATACTGGCCGCTAGGGGTACCGCTATCACCGCGGCAATTTTTCCTGGCAAAAAGTCCAGCCGTTGTTGCAAAGCCGGCACCATCACCACAATGCCCAAAGTGGCCAAAAAACTGAGTTGAAAACCCAAAGCTTGGCTCCAGATGGGATTAACCAATAGCATCCCTGTGGCAATGAGCAACAATGCCCCCACAGTGTTTAATTTTTGGCCGCTGGCTAGGGCCGCCATCACCCCCACCCAGAGCAAACTGGCTCGGATCACTGATGGTTCCAGCCCCGTTAAACCCAGGTAAAATGCCAAGGTAATCAACCCAACGGTGATCGCCAATTTGGAACTGACACCGGCCTTTTTGCCCAGGAGCAATACGGTGCCCACCAGCAGGGAAACTTGATAGCCAGAAGCGGCCAGGAAATGGGAAAGCCCCACCGCTTGGAAAAGATTGCGTAATTCCGTGGGCAAATTAACCGCTTTCGCTCCCAGGACGATAGAACTAATCAGCAAACCGGGCCATTTTCCTTGCCCTTGGCCTGGTAACCAGGCGGTCTGGGCGTTGACAATCCTTTGCCGTAGGGGATTGAGACCACAAAATTTTTCCCCCACCAGCGTCGCCGTTTCCCCCCTTAACCCAGCAAAAATACCCTGACGAGCCAGATATTGGGCAAAATTAAACGCCCCTGGATTCTGGGGTGCACTGGGACGGTATAGCAAACCGGTGACTCGTATTTGCTGACATTGTTGCCAGGGTTTTTCCCCCATGGGTAGGGTCAGGTACACGGTGCCAGAACGGGGCCGGAATTCTTGTTCCGGTGGTCGTTGCCACTGTTTTATCTTGAGCCAAAATTGTTGCTGACCTGGGGCATTTTCCCTACCCCCCGTTGTTAAAGTGCCGATCGCCGTGATGGTCTGAAAACTCTTGGCCGGAGGATCTAGCAGACGGCTAATGTCATTCACCCCCGGTTGGGGAGTGCGCCAAAGGGCGTAATAACTGGCCAGCAAAGCAATCATACCCGCCAGCAACCATTGCCATCTAGTCGGCCCCCGTCGCCAAACTAGGGGCATAAACATAACGGCGATCGCCGTAGCCAGAAACCACAGCACCGCTAGGGCAGCCCCCTTCTGGAGATTAAACCAGTCCACATCTAGCCCTGCCCCCAATAATCCGAGCATAAAACTGAGACAAATCAGGGCCAGGGGATGGAAACGCATCAGTTTAACTCCATGTCAATTTTTCCAAAATCTTCCCGACGAGGGGAAGCAAAGGGAAACAATTTTTACAGCGGTTACGATATCTAAGGGGCACAGCAAAACCTTTGCCGAATAAGCGTTATGACTGTTTTTTGGGTATCAGGTTGATTCGGAATTTGCCGTATGCCTGTTTGTACAGTCTTGTTTTGCCCCCTAAATCTCCTCACTAAAGCTCCGGCAATATTGGGGGACTTTGCGTCTGTTTCCCCCCAAATTTGGGGGGTCAGGGGGGCTTTTCAAACACGTTCTTAGGAAATCGGTATCCGTACTAAAGCATAGCAGTCCGCAAAAAAAACAATCCCCTCCCGGAGAAGGGGAAGGGATAATAACTAGCTAGAAAGATAAAGATGGGGATGCTAAACGTCTTTAAGCCCAAAGAATCAGGGATTATCCTTAATCCTCATCGTCTTCAAAATCGTCGTCGTCATCCATGTCGAAATCATCCTCATCGGTGTCGTAGGTTTCTTCAAACTCTTCGTCATCCTGACTGAGTTGAGTGCCCGCATAGGCCCGGGCCCTGGTGTCGTCCAACAGGTCGTCATCGGCTTCAACTTTTTTGGTTTTCACCTTGGATGCACTGGCTTTTTTCTTCGCCGTGGGCAATTCAATGGGCTCAATCATATAACCTTGGATATCATCCTGGGTTTCCACTAGTCCCAGAATTTCCTCGTGGCTACTGAACCCCGTACCCGCAGGAATGAGCCGACCAATAATCACGTTTTCCTTCAGGCCCCGCAGCCAATCGGATTTACCCTCGATCGCCGCTTCGGTGAGGACCCTGGTGGTCTCTTGGAAGGAAGCCGCACTAATGAAGCTATCGGTATTCAAAGAAGCTTTGGTGATACCCAGCAACACGGGGGTATAGCGGGCGGGAGCACTACCGGTGATGCCCATGGCTTCGTTGACCTGTTCCACCTGGCGCAGTTCCACCAACTCCCCTGGGAGCATAGTGGTGTCTCCTCCGTCATCAATGCGGACCTTGGCCGTCATCTGCCGGACAATTACTTCAATGTGCTTATCGGAAATATCTACCCCTTGGGATTGGTAAACCGTTTGCACTTCATTGACGAGGAATTTTTGCGCCGCTTGGAGGCCCCTGAGGGCCGCTTGGTAACAACCGTCCTTGTCCACGTAGTAACTGAAGAACACGTCCAGAATTTCGTGGGGGTTGTTGTAACCATCGGTGAGGGGGTGCCCCACATCAATGCGTTGGCCATCGGTAACCATGGCGTTTTGCCCCGGCAAGAGGGGATATTCGCTCACGGTGCCATCGTCTTCCAACACTTTGATATCGACACTTTCATCTTCGAGGTATTCCACTTGGCAGACCCCAGGGGCGCGAGCAAGGATGCAGGCCTCCTTGGGCTTCCGAGCTTCCAAAAGTTCCTCAATCCGGGGTAAACCCTGGACAATATCTCCAGTCTTGGCTCGTTCGAACACCAGCAGTACGAGGTTATCGCCCCGTTGCACCAGGTCTCCATCTTCAATGTGGAGCACTGCCCCAGGGGAAACCCGATAGGGCCGAGCCCGCCGTAGAACTAATTGATAGTTGTCTCCTTTACCGTTAATTTCCAGTACTTTACCGGACTCTTCTAGTTTGACGCCGGGCACCAATTCCTGTCCTGCCACCAACAGTTGTCCTGGTTTGACTTCCGGGGCACTGGGTAGATCCATCACTAGGCGATCGGCTTCCCGTTCCAGTAACACCCGACGGATGGATTCCTGTCCTTCTTTGATACCCCGGACAATGCCCGCTTCCTTACATTGAATTTCAGTCCGGGCCACCACCGCTCCCGGAGGAATTTGGTCGCCGTCCTGCACCAATAAACGGGTTTTGGAAGCCCCACCGAGGGGATCGGACTCCTGGTCCCGCCGCAGTACCAAGGATTCTAGAATCACCAACTGTAAACGCTGGCAATCTTCCTCCTCGTCATCCTGCAGTTCAATATCGGCGGAAAGGTGGGAAATACCTTCGTTGCCACTGCCATAAATCTCCAACACCAACTGGGTGCTGAGCAGGGGAGCCCCTTCAACGGATTTCACCCGATCGCCATCTTTGTAGAACAGGCGCTGAACAGAGCGCAATTCAATTTGGCGACCCCCTTCTTCGTTTTGGGAACCCTGGGAGGGGGCGGCGGGCTCATCAAACACCTTGTACTCTTCCACTGGCCGCAGCAGTAAACCATTGCCTTCGGGGCTTTCGATCCACTCCGCTTGGCTGAGGGTGCTAACGGTGACGCCGGGGAAAACATCCTGTCCTGGTTGGAGCAATTGGCCGGTTTCAATTTTCACCGAACCGGGGTCTACATCTTGGTAGAAATCACCGGGTTTGATGATAATTTCCCGCAGAATATCGTTCTTCTGCACCACTTCGACGATGCCGCTAGATTGACAGAAAATGTCTTTGACTACTTCCGTGCCCGCTTCCACATACTGGCCATCTTCCACAATTAACAGGGAAATATCCTTGTTGATTTCGTGGGTTTCTTCGGGAATCCAGAGCAGGGTGCCACCTTTGGTGACTTCGTAGCCCTGTTTGCGGCCGCCCTTGGCCACTTCCACCCCGGCGTAGCGAATCATGCCCCCGGTGGTGGTGCGGTAGCGGTCATCGATTAATTCCGCCACAATGCTGTGGTTCTGCACTTTGGTACCGGGAGCGGCCTTAAGCAGGAACCGTTGCTTATCAGCGGTGTAAATTACGTACTGTTCCCGGCCACCACTGCTTTCTAGCTTCACCTGGGCTTGGTCCAGGAGCACGGAGGCGGTGATGATTTCAATTTCCCGGTTACTCACCAGGCGCACTACCCCGCCGTCATTGGTGACCAGCTTGGTTTCGGCCATGATGCTGCCGACTTCCACCTGCTCGTCGTTTTTCACCACCGGTTCCGCTCCGGGCGGTAAGTTATACACTTCCCCGGAGAGAATCCACACCAGACCACCCCGTTGGGCAATGCGGGTGGTGTTCCCCTGGCGATCGGTTTTTTCCTCTGGCACCAGGCGATCAAACAACACTTCCCCAGCCAAATCCCCGGCCACGTCCTTGGTGGCCCGCTCCGTGGAACGTTGGGTTTTGGAGAGGGAGATTTCCGTCATCAACTGGCTGGCCGTCACCGTTTGCCCGTCCTGCACAAACAGTAGGGAACCGGGGGTGAGGGAGTAGGTCTGGCTGGCGGCCTTTTTCCCTTCCCCTTTCCAGATCAAATCCCCGGCTATTTCCACCTGTTCCGCATCTTCCCCGTGGCGGGTACGGACTTTACGAGTGCTTAAACCCTTGCCCCATTTAACTGTGCCGTTTTCGGGAGCCTTTTCTTGGCGGGCCACTTCCCCGGTGAATACCCCCCCAGTGTGGAAAGTCCGCATGGTCAACTGGGTACCAGGTTCCCCAATGGATTGGGCGGCAATAATCCCCACCGCTTCCCCTAAGTCAACTTTGTGACCATGGGCCAGGCTCCAGCCGTAGCAGTTTTGGCACACAGACCGGGCCGCTTCACAGGTCAACGGCGATCGGACGTAAACTTCATCGGTGACAGCGGCGATGCGATTAGCTAACGCTTCATCAATTTCCTGGTTGCGCTCTGCAATGACATTGCCTTCACCATCCACCACATCTTTGGCTAACAAACGACCAAACAGGCGATCGGCCAAGCTAATTTTGACCTGGTCCCCATCGGTCATGGCTGTGACCCGCAGACTGCGCTCGGTGCCACAGTCCTGTTCCCGCACAATTACGTCCTGGGATACGTCCACCAAACGCCGGGTGAGATAGCCAGAGTCCGCCGTCCGGAGAGCCGTGTCCACCAGACCCTTACGGGCACCGTAGGAAGAAATTACATACTCAGTAACGGTCAGCCCCTCCCGGAAATTGGTCTTAATGGGCAAGTCAATAATTTCCCCCTGGGGATCGGCCATCAAACCCCGCATTCCCACCAACTGACGCACCTGGCTCATGTTCCCCCGGGCACCGGAGAAAGCCATCATGTACACGGAGTTGAGAGGGTCGGTTTTACGGAAGTTAACCACCACCTGGTCTTTCAATTCTTCTGAAGTACTGTTCCAAGTATCAATTACCTTTTGGAACCGTTCCACTTCGGTGATTTCTCCCCGGGCATAGCGTTCCTCCGTGGTGCGAATTTCCTTTTCCGCCGCCTCCAACATCTGTTTTTTCTCTGGAGGAATTGTCAGATCATCTACACTAATAGAAACCCCCGCTTTGGTGGCAAAACGAAACCCCAGTTCCTTGAGTTCATCGGCCAACTGGGAACAGCGAGCAGAACCGTAACGACGGTAGGCAAGGGCAATGAGTTTTTTCAGGCGGCCTTTGTCGATGGTGTAGTTATAGAAGGTCATTTTTTCAGTTACTCAGTTATCAGGGAGCAGTTAGCAGATATCAGGTATCAGGAAGCAGGTATCAGGAAGCAGTTGGCAGGGGGTAAGACACTGTTCACTGTTTCCTGTGCTCCGATCGCCGTTTTAGACTTCTTCTTCTTCCAAATCCTCTTCGGTGTGGAGAGACTCGTAGGTGGGGCGATTGGGGGCCCGACGCTGGCTGTCGATCATTAAATCCACCTCTGCGTCAGCGCTTTCACCATCTTCAGACAGTTGTACCTTGTGGGCAGCAATGTCCAAGCCGAGGGATTGCAGTTCCCGCATTAACACCTTGAAGGATTCTGGTGTACCGGGGCGGGGAATACTCTTTCCTTTAACAATGGCGTTGAGGGCTTCATTGCGGCCCTGCATATCATCCGATTTAACGGTGAGTAGTTCCTGCAAAATGTAGGCAGCGCCATAGGCTTCCAGGGCCCACACTTCCATTTCTCCGAACCGTTGTCCCCCCTGTTGAGCTTTACCCCCCAAAGGCTGTTGGGTAACCAAGGAGTAGGGCCCCGTGGAACGGGCGTGGATTTTATCGTCCACCAAATGCACCAGTTTGAGCATATAGGCTTGGCCCACCGTAATGGGACGGTCGAAGGGCTCTCCGGTACGACCATCGAACACTTGAATTTTGCCAGGATGGTCTTGGTTAAAGACCCAGTCCTTGTTGGGGCGCTGGGACGCTTCTTCCAACAGGCCATGGACCGTATCCCGGGATGCTTCTTCCCCATACATTTCGTCAAAGGGGGTAATTTTGAAGCGTACACCAAGGTTTTCCCCGGCCCATCCCAGCATGCACTCAAATACCTGACCCACATTCATCCGGGAAGGAACCCCCAGGGGATTGAGGGCAATGTCGATGGGACGACCATCCGGGAGGTAGGGCATATCTTCAATGGGCAAAATGCGGGAAATAATCCCCTTATTGCCGTGGCGACCGGCCATTTTGTCCCCCACTTGGATTTTTCGTTTTTGGGCAACGTAAATCCGCACCACCATATTGGCGCCGGGGGGCAATTCGTCCCCTTTCTCCCTGGTGAACACCCGCACATCCACTACCCGTCCTTTTTCGCCGTTGGGTACCCGCAGGGAGTTATCCCGCACATCCCGGGCTTTTTCACCAAAGATAGCCCGTAGTAGTTTTTCTTCTGGAGGTTGGTCTGCTTCCCCTTTGGGCGTGACTTTACCCACCAAGATGTCGCCGGATTCCACCCAGGCACCGATGCGGATAATGCCATGCTCATCAAGGTTGCGGAGGGCATCTTCCCCCACATTGGGTATTTCCCTGGTAATTTCCTCTGGGCCTAGTTTGGTTTGGCGGGCTTCAATTTCAAATTTTTCGATGTGAATACTAGTGTAAACATCGTCATAGACCAGTCGTTCACTGATCAGAATGGCGTCCTCGTAGTTGTAACCTTCCCAGGGCATATAGGCGACGAGAATGTTTTGTCCCAGGGCCAATTCTCCCCCTTCCGTGGCGGAACCGTCCGCTAACACTTGCCCGGGCACCACATCTTCTCCGGCATAGACCAGGGGACGTTGGTTCAAGCAGGTGTCTTGGTTGGACCGTTGGTATTTTTGGATCGGGTAGACAATTTCGTCCCCTTTCTCAGCGGGGTTATCGGGGGAGTGGGGCTGTACCCGGATTTCCGTGGCATCCACATAGGTGACAATGCCATGGGTGCGGGAAACAATCACCATGCCGGAGTCCCGCGCAGCCTGGGCTTCCAAGCCAGTCCCCACCAAGGGCCGTTCAGGACGTAACAGGGGCACTGCTTGCCGTTGCATGTTGGACCCCATTAGGGCCCGGTTAGCATCGTCGTGCTCCAGGAAAGGAATCATGGAGGTGGCAACGGAAATAATTTGCACCGGAGAGACGGCCACGTAGTCCACCTGTTCTGGACTGGTGGTGGAAAATTCCTGGCGGTAGCGAATGGGTACGGATTCGCCAATGATGTTGCCCTCTTCGTCCGTGGGGATGTCTCCGGGGGCCACCCGCATGTCATCTTCTTCGTCGGCGGTGAGGTAAACGGGGTCTAAATCTTTCCTGACCCGACCACTCTCCACCCGAAAATAGGGGGTTTCGATAAAACCATAATCATTGACCCGGGCGCAGGTGGCGAGGGAACCAATCAAACCGGCGTTGGGACCTTCCGGAGTTTCCACTGGACAAATACGACCATGGTGGGAAGGGTGAATATCCCGCACGGCAAACCCTGCCCGCTCCCTGGTTAGGCCCCCAGGGCCCAAGGCGGAAATCCGGCGCTTGTGGGTCAACTCCGCCAGGGGATTAGTTTGGTCCATGAACTGGGAGAGTTGGGAGGAACCAAAAAATTCTTTGATGGCCGCCACTAGGGGTTTGGGATTCACCAGGGAAGCGGGAGTGAGGGCATCGGATTCGCTGACGGTCATGCGCTCCCGAATAATACGCTCTAGGCGATTTAAGCCCACCCGGATTTGGTTTTGCAGCAACTCTCCAACGGAGCGTACTCGACGATTACCCAAGTGGTCGATGTCGTCGGTGGTGCCAACGTCAAATTCCAGGTTAATGAGATAGTTAATGGCGGCGAGGATATCCTGGGGAGTGAGCACCCGGGTGGTGTCCGCCTCATTGAGCCGGAGTTTTTTGTTGAGTTTGTAGCGCCCTACTCGGCCTAGGTCATACCGTTTGGGGTCGAAGAAGCGGGACTCCAATAACTGCTGACCACCACTGACGGTGGGGGGTTCACCGGGGCGGAGTTTTTTGTAGAGTTCCACCAGGGCTTCTTCTTCGGTGGGATTGCCTTCTTTGTCGAGGGTTTTTTGGAAAAATTCTGGGTGGCTGAGGGAGTCGAGAATTTCGTTATCGCTCAGACCGATCGCCTTTAGTAGGACTTGGGCGGAAAGCTTGCGAGTTTTGTCAATGCGGACATAGACCAGCCCGGTTTTGTCGGGTTGAAAGTGT
>NZ_JADEWJ010000160.1:0-8941 GCF_015207725.1 Synechocystis sp. LEGE 06083 | reverse complement strand
GGCAACAGGGGAATGTGACACCGGGGCAATTATCGCTAGAATTTTGCTGAAAGCCTTTTGAATAATTATTTCCTCTAATGCCACCGAGTTCCCATTTAAGTTTTGACTGCTATTGCTTCTTATATTGGAGATAATGAACTATTGCCCCTGGTGGAACGGGTTAGTCGGTTGGGGCTTAGTATTAGCAACGGAAAATTTTTGGTCGTTAAGGCTGAAAGCTTTATCCAGTGATGCTTTCAGACATCAAATTTTATAGCTTATCTGAATCTCCACTGTCCCATTTATGACCATAAATGAGACAGTTTCGCCGCCTAATTACCCGAAAATCTTGATTTATCGTTAGACAGACTCGTAAAGCCAAACATCGCAAATGGGACAGTTTAGATAAGCGACCCAAATTTTCCCACTGCTAAAACTAAGCCCTCTTGGGATTTGTCCACTTTTTCGGGACAAGGTCACTCTTTGTCTTCTGGTTTCATTGGTCTTTACTCTCCTACGCTTACCCTCCCATTTTCCCTGTTTTTGCTAAAGTGGGATGCTCCCAGCAAATACCCGGCGGGAGATGGAGAATTGGAATTATTCATGCGGTGCGTAATTTAGTCATAATGTTTAGATGATACTTTGATTTAACTTTGAATAAGTAGTGCCAATAGGAAGTTGACCTATGCCCCTAACTATCAGTGTGGATGAACCAAGGACTGGCTCGAAACAAATTCATCTGGAGGGTAGTCTCGATAGCCAAACATCACCGGAATTGGAGAAATTGATTCTTCAAGTCATCACCCCAGATATTCACTGTGCTATTCTGAATTTCACCCATTTAGAATACATCAGTAGTGCAGGGCTGAGGGTGGTGCTCAAGCTGCAACAAATTATGCACAAACATAAAGGTAATGTCTGTGCATTGGGGTTACAACCCCAGGTTAAAAAAGTCTTTGAAATTGTCCAGGCGATGCCAACGAAATCTATTTTTGCTAGTGTTGAAGAATTAGATCAATATCTCATCAATATTCAGCGCAAAATCCTAAACGAATAGAGCTTTTAGAAAAAAATAAAGTTTAAATTGCAGCCTGAGCAATTGGTAAATAGTGGTAGCCCTCCCAGCCTGGAGGGAGAGTTGGGTTTTTCCCTGTCATAAGAACCTGCCACATTCCACAATCAAAATATCCCCGGTAGAATCCCGGCCCCAATCATCGAATCCCCAGTCACTCGGACAAAGAAGGTGGCAGCAGGATGTTTAATCAGATATTGATTGAGGTCTAACTTGCCCTCTAAATAGTCCTCCGCCGGAGAGGGAAAACCGGCTGATACTGGACAAGCGTAAAGGGGCAGCCCATAAACTGTTCGCTGACTGGGACGGTAAATTTCTGGCAGGACGTTGGAAGGCATAATTTATGGGGAGAGCTTCACCATCAACTGTACTAAAACTTTTCTGGGTTGGAGGTAACAGCCATAACCTATTGAGAATTTTCCCTTCCTGTCAAACTGAGGTTACTCAAGGCGATCGCCTACATTCTTCAATGCACGGTGGTAATCCACGGTGCCATCAAATATAGACCCCACAGAAAGCCGGGCTTTAGCCGGGCGGACTTTGCTTTCCATCAGTGACCAGCAAGAACTTTTGGCGATCGCCATTAAACCCCCGGTAAAATTCCGCTGATGGTCGGGGAGTCTCTTATGTAATGTATGTAAGCCTCGTTAGCCCCGCTGAATTGCTTGATGGCGATTGTCAAATGATTGAATTATTTTTGCTTGCCCTAAGCACACACCTTCTCAGGTTGAATGCCATCCGTCTTACCCTGACCTCTGCTTACCTGCTGACCGCGATGTGAATTGTTCTGATATTCCCGACAATCAAAAGCCAGTCAGGGTTACAGGCAAGGATGACCACCAACTTGATAAAGATGGGGATGGTTGGGGATGTGAGTTAAAGGAAGGGCAATTGGGGGGTGATAGTATAGCTAGATAGTGAAAATTTAGAATAGGTATAGAAAAACATGAGCAAAGAAAATTACATCGCAGAAATAATAAAAGAGTTTCCCAGTCTTAAAGCTGGTAAAGAAAATGATGAGAATTGGGCAAATGAAGGGTTTAAATTTCTAAGCAATAAAAACTATGAACAAGCAGAAATTAAGTTTAAAATGCTCACCCGTTCTCAACCCAATCACCAGGACGGGTTTGAAGGTCTCGCTTATCTATATTATGAAACTGGTGATTATAAAAAAGCAGTTTGGTTTATGAAAAAAGCAGTAAAGATTGCCAGAGAATTTCTGAAAAATAATTCTATTGACCTTGAAGTTATTGAAGAAATGGAATCAAATTTAAAATCAATGGAGACTAAAAAAACAATCAAGCGATGGTGGGAATAGATGATGTACAAATAAATTATGACAAGCCCTGCGCCAATCCCAAGGCCGCTCTGCATCCCCATTAGCCCAAACGCCAGCTTTATTGGCGATCGCCATGACCGATAGGTTTTCCAATGAGGTTTTAAACCCCTAGTAAAGTCCTGCCTTTACTTCTGGCAAATCATCCCAAGCCGTTGTAAATCGAGGAGAGCGTAGGTCAGACTTCATCCGCCAATTCTGTTGTTTCTCCAAAAGACCAAAACCGACAGTTTCCCTGCCAAACTGTCGATTAAGCTGATCCACTGTCAATATAAGCCGCTGTTGCCGTTCCGTATCCCGTGGTTGTTCAAAAAGATTGCCTTGCACAATCCGTTCCGACTGTAGCCCTGTCATTATCACGCCAGCTTTTTTGTAGGGATGATGGGGTCGAAAGATTTGTTTGAGGGAGGCTTGAGCCAATTTGAGTAATTCTGGGGTGTAATGGGTTGGGGTCGGCAGGGCGATCGCCTGGGAGATAGAAATTGGTTGCTCAATAAAAAAGCTAGTGCGGGCAAAAATAATCATTACCGCTGGGGTTTGTTGTTGCCGCCGCAGTTTCTCCGCCGCCCGACTAATAAAAAAGGAGATCGCCGTTTGTAATTCATCTAATGTGGTTACTGCCTGGGCAAAGGAACGGGAAACGCAGGTTTCTTGCTTTGGATTAGGAATTAGTTCTAGGGGTAAACAGGAAATTCCCTGGAGTTCTAGTAATAGCCGTTGCCCCACCACTCCCATTTTTTTGCAGACAAGTTCAGGATTGGCTTGTTTAAATTGCAAGGCTGTTGAAATACCCCTGGCGGTAAACCACTTCTCCAACCGTCGTCCAATGCCCCAAATATCGGCGATCGGCATAGTTGCCAAAATAGGATCAGCCGCTTCTGCTTGGTCTAAGCAAAATGTGCCAACCCCGGATTGTTTTGCCACATCGGTCGCCACCTTAGCCAGTACTTTAGTGGGGGCAATGCCAATAGAAACGGGAATGCCTATCCATTGTTTAAGGCAACGCCGAATTTCTTTCCCATAATTCGTATTATTTTGATTTGGAGTTAGTTCCAGAAACGCCTCATCAATGGAATAAATTTCCACAACGGGGCTAAAAAATCGCAGGCTAGTCATTATCCTGTGGGATAAGTCGCCGTACAAAGAGTAATTAGAAGAAAAAATCTGGATATTGTGTCGCTTAACCAAATCTCGAATTTTGAACAGCGGCACTCCCATCTGGATACCTAAGGCTTTAGCCTCCGACGATCTCGCCACCACACAACCATCATTATTGGAAAGTACCAGCACTGGCTTGCCGTTTAATAGGGGTTGAAAGACCCGCTCACAGGACACATAGAAATTATTGCAATCCACCAGGGCAATGCTGTTCATAGGGGATGAATCACACTAGTGACCACACCCCACACTTCAAAGTCCATTAAATCTGTGATGACCAGGGGCGGATAGTCAGAATTTTCGGAAGCTAGATAAATTTTTTGCTTTTCCATCCGCAACCGTTTAACTAATAATTCCCCATTGACCACAGCGATCACCACCTTGCCGTCCTGTGGCTCCAGGGAACGATCCACAATCAAAATATCCCCGGCATGAATCCCAGCCCCAATCATCGAATCCCCAGTCACTCGTACAAAGAAGGTGGCAGCAGGATGTTTAATTAGATATTGATTGAGGTCTAACTTCCCTTCTAAATAGTCCTCCGCCGGAGAGGGAAAACCGGCTGATACTGGACAAGCGTAAAGGGGCAGCTCATAAACTGTTCGCCGGCTGGGACGGTAAATTTCTGGCAGGACGTTGGAAGGCATAATTTGTGGGGAGAGATTCACCGTCAACTGTACTAAAACTATTCTAAGTTGGAGGTAACAGTCATAACCTATTTAGGATTTTCCCTTCCCGGCAAACTGAAGTTACTCAAGGCGATCGCCAAACTAAATCAGATCTCTTCCTTTAATCCTTTCCTGGAGCCTGGTGTGGCGTTGCCGTTCCTGCTGTTGCCGCACAGCATAACCCAAAGCTTTGGAGGAACCAATCACTAAAGCCAACTGTTTTGCTCTGGTAAGTCCGGTGTAAAAAAGGTTGCGGCTCAGTAGAAGGAAGTGTTGCATATACAACGGCAAAATGACCACAGGATATTCCGAACCCTGGCTTTTGTGGATGCTAATGGCCCAAGCTAAACCAATCTCATTTAAATCAGCAAAATCATAATCCACAGGGCGATCGCCATAGGTAATGGTCAATATTTGTTCTTCCTTATCAATGGCAGTGATGGTGCCCTGGTCGCCATTGAAGACTTCCCGAATATAGTCGTTTTTCAGTTGCATAACCCGATCGCCGAGGCGGAAGATGGTGGTTCCCCGTTGGAGCTGGGGCTTATTCTCCTGGGGTGGATTGAGGATAGATTGCACCACGGCATTGAGGTTGCGAGTACCGATTACTCCCCGTTGCATGGGGCATAATACCTGGACATCTTGGCGGGGATTAAAACCTTGCTTGGGAATAAAATCCGTTAGTAACTCCCCAATTAACTGAACCCCATGCTCTGGTTCCGTGCCGCCGTTATGCCAAAGACAATCCGATTGGGGTTGGTCAGAAATGGTTTCCACTTGAGGATATTGCCCGTGGTTGATTTGATGGGCATGGCGAATGATGGCACTGGCTGCCGCTTGGCGAAAGACTTGGTTTAACCTGACTACGGTTATCTGCTGGGAAGCAATCAAATCTCGCAAAACATTCCCCGGCCCGACAGAGGGTAACTGGTCAATGTCCCCCACCAACAGCAATTGAGTCTTGGGGGAAATGGCCTTGAGGAGGGAATGGGCCAGGAACAAATCCAGCATGGAAGCTTCATCCACAATCACCGCATCAAAAGGCAAAGGGTTATCTTCATTACGCTTGAAGCCCATGGTATTGGGGTCAAATTCCAATAGCCGGTGCAGAGTTTTTGCTTCTAGCCCCGTCATTTCCCCTAACCGCTGGGCCGCTCTGCCAGTGGGGGCCGCCAGTCCAATTTTTTTACCCATGGCCTTCCAAAGAGCAACAATGGTGCGGGTGGTGAAGGTTTTCCCTGTTCCTGGGCCGCCGGTGAGGATCATTAGTCCAGCACTGGCCGCTAGAAACACGGCGTTATATTGCTGTTGAGACAATTCCAGTGCTTTTTTTGACGTATAGCGGCTAATCCAGCTTTTTACCCTTTCTGTATCTACCATTTGTCCATTGGCTAACTTTTGCGTCACATAACTCGCCAATTTGCATTCGGTGTGGTAGAAAGTGGGCTTGAACAGTAGAATTTCTTCTGCACTCAATACTTCCTCTATCAAGTCCTGAGCCGCCACCATTTCCCCAACTATTGCCAGCACTGTTTCCACCGTCGCTTCAAATTCCTCCGTGCTTAGCTTGGCGATCGCCTCTTTGACCAATTCTGGTTGGGGAAGATGGCAATGGCCTTGTTCCGCCGCTTCACCAAGGGTGTGGAGAATGCCGGCCCGGTAACGAAACTTGGAAGTGGGAGCGATGCCGACCTGTTGGGCAATTTTGTCTGCCGTCAGGAAACCAATACCGAAAATATCGTCTGCTAATTGGTAGGGATTATCAGTGACCACCTTGATGGCATCATCCCCATACTGCTTATAGATTTTGACTGCATAGGTGGTGGAAACTCCATGGCCCTGGAGGAAAAGCATCACTTCTTTGATGGCTTTCTGCTCTGCCCAGGCACTCTGGATCATCCTGACCCGTTTCTTGCCAATGCCCGGCACCTCAATCAGGCGATCGCTTTCACCTTCAATAATTTCCAGGGTTTCCAAACCAAAATAGGCCACAATCCTTTTTGCTGTCACAGGCCCCACCCCTTTGATTAGGCCACTACCAAGATATTTTTCAATCCCCGTCAAAGTTGCCGGCTTAGTTTCGTGGTATTGACTAACCTGGAACTGGGAACCATATTTGGGATGTTCCTTCCAGATTCCTTGTAATTTAAGGGTTTGCCCCGCTTGGATATTGGCAAAATTACCCACCACCGTTGTTAATTCCTTTGCTCTAGGGATTTGGAGTCGAGCAACGGTGTATCCAGTCTCTTCAGAGTGAAAAGTAATTCGCTCTATTACCCCAGTTAAATAATCTGTTGATTTCTCCATCAATAATATTTGAATACCCCATAAGCGTTGATAATGCTATGGTTGAGCCTTTTTCCAAAGCAATTGAAATGCCATCTGTCGTTACTTAATTAGTCACCTACATTCCGCACGTAGTACACTTTCGTCTGAAATCGAGTACGACGGCAAGCCTATTTCGGGGTTTGCCTCTTGACTCCCAGTCAATCAATACCAGAAAACTACGCTATCTGTAGTGTTTTCCCGAAAATTTAGTAACTATTGGTAGAGCCTGCGGAATGTAGGTAGTCACAATTAGGAGCGTAGTGCCCAAGCTAAGAAACGCTCAGTGTAGTATAGTGCTAACTGGTTGCTTGGACCTGAAAAAATTGCATCAAAAGCGTGTTCAGCCCAAGGGATGTCTAGTAGGATAGCAGTAGTGCCAGATGCAAGCAGGCGCTGGTACATTCCCTGTGCAAATCGCACCTGTACGACATGCTCATTACGCCCATAAACTAACAGCGTTGGCGGCTGTGGGCGAATAGCATAGTTGATAGGAGACGCCTTCTGATATAGATCAGGCAATTCAGCCGGCGAACCCCCTAGAAATGCCCGCAAAACAGATCGCGAATTGATCGGATCGGGGCGCGGAGGGTTGGCATAGCCTTCAGTTAGATCGATGGGACCATAGTAGCTAACTACGGCTCGGACTGGCAGCGTCTCAGACTGCTGATAGGCTGCTAGCATGGCTAGATGCGCCCCGGCAGAACGTCCGAGCAAAGCTATTCGCTCTGGATCAGCCTCATATTCACTACCGTGTTGGCGGATAAAGGCTAGTGCCGTTAGTACATCATCTAACTGGGCAGGGAAGCGATAAAGGGGAGCATGACGGTAATCAATTGCAAAAACGGTGTAGCCCTGCGCTGCCATATAGCGGCTGAAATCGGCGTTTTGCTTTGGATCGCCCCGTTGCCACGATCCACCGTAGATCACCACAATTGCTGGATATTTTCCCACTTGTAAAGGTCGGTAGATATCCATTTTTAACGATACGCCATCAGGAGAGGCAAACTGGATGTCTGGTGTATATCGCACTTCACGGAGATTGATGCCCGTGAAGGAATCAGTGAGGGAAAACGGCTGCGATCGCATCTGGATCTGCAATTGATTGGGAATTTGCTCTAGATAGTTTGTCCCCAGAGCTTCCCGCATAGCAACCTCCATCCTCTGCTGCGTGGCAGGCATTTGAATTAGTGGCATAGCACTAAGAAGGAGTCCCACCAAACTAGCACCCAAAGTCAACCGTTGCAGCCAACTGTGGCGCACGCCTACCATTGATACCCCGCCTGCTGTAGCATTCAGTACCAGTAGCCAGGGGCTAACTTCAGGCACACCGACTCTCAGGGTTAGCAGTGCCATGTTTGGGGCTGGGATGATCATCCAAGCACTGAGAAATAGACCGATGCCACTCAGCAGTAGTGCCAGTATTTTTAGATTGAGGGCGATCGCCATTTGTAAAATTTTTATCCTGGTTCTTGTCATGCTCAGAGACTATCTCCGGGTATGAAACCCGCTAAAGATACAGATATAGTTGTGATCAAATTGTCAATTATGCGCTGAGAAAATCAACAAATTGTCTAGCAGTACGTCCCGATCGCCCATTGTAGCGAGTTGCCCATTGTAAAGCGCGAAATTCTAGATTTTTCTGCTCCAGAACGATTCCAGCTTGTGCTACTAGATATCGAACAATCGGTAAATAAGTATTTTGATCTGCTGTTTCAAAAAGCGATCGCCTAAAAATCGGTTTTTCGGCGTGCCACCAACCCCTAGTAATTTTTAGGGTTATTATCCATGGGTTCAATGTAAGATGCCGTCAAATATAGACCCCACAGAAAACGGGCTTTAGCCGGGCGGACTTTGCTTCTTATCAGTAACTCAACAAATACTTTTGGCGATCGCCCGTAAAATTTGAGTATGTTCGATAATCTGTGCAAATTTCTGGCTGAATCATTTTCCGAAGACTACGCCGAGTGGTTGTTGGGACGACCAATCCAATTGACCAAGCTCAGTCCGACGGAACTTTCCCTGGAGCCAATTCGGGCTGACTCCTTGATTTTGGAGCAATCAGAAGACTTGGTGTTGCATCTGGAATTCCAAACGGAGCCTGACCCGACCATGGGTTTTCGGATGCTGGACTATCGGGTGAGGGTATATCGCCGTTTTCCCCAGAAGACGATGCACCAATTTGTTATCTACTTGAAGCCCAGCAGTAATGACTTGGTTTATCAAGATAGTTTTCAGGTAGGGGAGACTGTGCACCGTTATCAAGCGATTCGGCTCTGGGAGCAATCATCGGAAGCATTTCTTCAGAGTCCAGGACTATTGCCCCTAGCGGTATTGACGCAAACCTCTGACCCGGCATTAAAATTGAGGGAAGTGGCGACTGCACTAGATCAGATTGAGGAT
>NZ_JADEWJ010000159.1:0-8981 GCF_015207725.1 Synechocystis sp. LEGE 06083 | reverse complement strand
GGTCATTACGGGGAACTTCACCATCGACACAGCCAATGATCTGGCGGTGCAACTGCGGGGCGGCTCCCTACCATTCCCGGTGGAAGTGGTGGAAAATCGCACAGTGGGGGCTACGTTGGGGCAGGAAAGCATCCGGCGCAGTCTGGTGGCGGGATTCGTTGGTTTAGCCTTGGTGTTAATTTTTATGGCGGTTTACTACCGTTTGCCGGGGGTAGTGGCGGACGTTTCCCTAATTATTTATGCGGTTTTGACCCTAGCGGCCTTTGCCTTGGTGGGGGTGACCCTGACCCTGCCCGGTATTGCCGGTTTTATCCTCAGTATTGGTATGGCAGTGGATGCCAATGTATTGATTTTTGAACGAACTAGGGAAGAATTACGGGGGGGCAATACCCTCTATCGCTCGGTGGAATCGGGCTTTTTCCGGGCTTTTTCCAGTATTTTGGATAGTAATGTCACCACCCTGATTGCCTGTGCAGCCCTGTTCTGGTTTGGTTCCGGTTTGGTGAAAGGCTTTGCCCTCACCTTGGCGATCGGGGTCATGGTGAGTTTGTTTACTGCCTTAACCTGTAGCCGTACCCTTTTACTGGTGATTGTGCTCAGTCTGCCTAAGGTTCGTCAAAATCCCAAACTGTTTTGCCCAAATCTCTCGGTCCCGGCTAAATCATAAATTAACTGTTTACTAAAAATTCTTTTTTATTCTCCCTGACCAATCTTAAAAACTATGAAATTAGACCTGTTCAAATGGGAAAAACCGGCTTGGATTGCCTCTTCCCTTTTGGTGTTGATCAGTATCATCGCCATGGTAATTTCCTGGGTACAGTTCCAAGCTCCCTTTAAGCCCGGTCTGGATTTTGTCGGGGGCACCCGTTTGCAATTACAACTGGAATGCGCCAGTAAGAATAATTGCCCTGCGGCGATCGATGTGGCAAAAGTGCAGGATATTCT
Source organism: Synechocystis sp. LEGE 06083 (assembly GCF_015207725.1). Classification (NCBI taxonomy): domain Bacteria; kingdom Bacillati; phylum Cyanobacteriota; class Cyanophyceae; order Synechococcales; family Merismopediaceae; genus Synechocystis; species Synechocystis sp. LEGE 06083. The sequence continues at coordinate 8,036 of NZ_JADEWJ010000159.1, read as the reverse complement.
CAATGGAGTGGGCCTGGGTAACAGTAGTGTGCAGGTGATTGAGGACTATACCCTTTCCATCCGTCAACAAACTCTGGATGTGGAACAACGGGAAACGGTGCAGAAAGCACTGAATGAGGGCATCGGCAAGTTTGACCCGGAAACCATCCAAATCGACACCGTTGGCCCCACCGTGGGTAAGGCTTTATTCCGTTCTGGGGTGTTGGCTCTAGTGATTTCCCTCCTGGGCATTATTATTTATCTAACTATCCGTTTTCAGCTTGATTACGCTGTTTTTGCCATTGTGGCTCTGCTCTACGATGCGTTGATCACCATGGGGGCCTTTGCCATTTTTGGCTTACTAGGAGGGGTGGAAGTGGACAGTCTTTTCCTGGTGGCCTTACTGACCATTATTGGTTTTTCTGTCAATGACACCGTGGTAATTTACGACCGGGTGCGGGAAACCCTAGAGCGCCATCCCGACTGGGATATTAACCATGTGGTGGATGATGCTGTCAATCAAACCTTGACCCGTTCCATTAACACTTCTCTGACCACTTCTTTACCCCTGGTGGCAATCTTTCTTTTTGGGGGCGATAGTCTGAAATTCTTTGCTTTGGCTTTGATTATTGGCTTTGCTTCCGGTGTTTATTCCAGTATATTCATGGCCACTACCCTCTGGGCCTGGTGGCGTAAACGGCGATCGCCTCGGAGTCCCAAGGGAGAAGTGGTGGCAGAGGTTTAATTTTTCACCTTTGCCTAATTAAGCCTGAATTTCCGCTCCCCTGCATTCCCCTGGTTGTGAAGCTTGGGCGAAGCTTGGGCGAAGCTTGGGCAAATCCCCCAGACCAAAGTTAGTACCGGCAGCAAGGCAGCAGAAAGGTCAAAGCCTTATGGGAAAATGGTCACAATTTAGCTTTTAGCTTTGCCAATCTCCCATGGAATTTAGCCAACTCGTAGAACGTCTACAACCCCAGATCCAAACCCACAGCCTAGAAAAATTTGGCGATCGCAATCCAACCATTGGGGGCGTTGCGGCCTTAACGGAGGCATTGCCGGGGCAAATTAGTTACGTCGATAGTGCCAAGTATGCGCCCCAAATGCAGGCGACCCAGGCCAGTGCGCTGATTTTACCCCTGGATGAAAAACTTCAAGCAGAAGCGGATGCCCAAGGCATAGCCTGGTGTGCCACCGCCCAACCCCGGTTGCTATTTGCGGCGGCGATCGCCGTTTTCTATCAGCCCTATCGTCCCCCGGCCGGTATCCATGGCACAGCAGTCATTGATCCCTCGGTGCAATGGGGTGAGGAGGTCAGTATTGGCCCCCATGTGGTGATTTATCCCAACGTGACCATTGGCGATCGGGTTTGCATCCACGGCAATGTAGTCATTTATCCAGGGGTTACCATTGGCAACGACACCATACTCCACGGCAACTGCACCATCCACGAACGGACGCAGATTGGCCAAGGTTGTGTAATCCATAGCGGAGCGGCGATCGGGGCAGAAGGTTTCGGCTTTGTGCCCACCCCTGAAGGTTGGTTCAAGATGGAGCAATCAGGCAAGGTGGTTTTAGAGGACGGGGTAGAAATTGGCTGTAATAGTGCGGTAGATCGTCCCGCCGTGGGGGAAACCCGCATCGGCAAAAATACTAAATTGGACAATATGGTGCATGTGGCCCATGGTTGTCGCATTGGCGAGGCCTGTGCCCTGGCCGGTCAAGTGGGCTTAGCCGGGGGAGTCACCATCGGTAACCGGGTTATCCTCGCCGGACAAGTGGGAGTAGCAGATAAATCCCAGATCGGCGACGGGGCGATCGCCTCTGCCCAAACGGGAATCCACGGCAAAGTGGGAGCCAAGGAAGTAGTTTGTGGCAGTCCCCACATGCCCCATAAGCTTTATCTCAAAGCCTCTACCATCTACAAACGTTTGCCGGAAATTTACGACACCCTGAAAAAATTGAAAAAAGTTTAATATTGCCCAACGAAAAACCCCACCCTAGATTACCGGGATGGGGAGTTTCTCTTTTAGGTTCAATTGTTTAAACCGGCCAGCCTTGCCCAAAGGAAAAATAACGTTTTTTACTTCGCAGCGGCGGCTACTTTCACCACTTCACTAAAGGCAGCGGGGTCTAATACGGCCAACTGGGCCAACATTTTGCGGTTGATTTCAATGTTGGCTTTTTTCAATTGTCCGGTTAGCTTGCTGTAGCTCATGCCTTCTTGGCGAGCAGCGGCGTTGATGCGGGTAATCCACAGACGACGAAAATCCCGTTTACGCTTACGGCGATCGCGGTAGGCATTACGCAGGGCCTTCATCACCTGTTGGTTAGCGGTGCGGAAAAGTTTGGAGTGGGAACCCCGGAAACCTTTGGCTAACTTGAGAATTTTTTTGCGGCGTTTGCGGGCGACGTTGCCCCGTTTAACTCTGGTCATAGTAAATTTAAAAAACTAAAGATAATTCCAGCCTTGCCCGGGAAACTGGTTTGGGGTCAGAACTTTACTGAGATCTTCCCCATCCCAACTTCCCCTGGTACCTAGCTGAAAAGTGAGCAAAAATAGCGTTAACTACTCAATTACATATAGGGAAGCATGAGCCGGACATTTTTTTCATCGGCTTCATGCACCAAAGCAAGGTTGGAAAGACGACGATGGGTCTGTTCGGAACTCTTATGTTCCAATAGGTGATTTTTAAACGCTTTACGACGGATAATCTTTTTGCCACTGCCGGTTGGGCGAAATCGTTTGGCGGCGGCTTTACGAGTTTTAAGTTTGGGCATAATGTGGCTGGTAATCGAACACAGTCTTCCACTATACCATGGCTAACCCAGACATTGGACTTTTTCTCCCCTAATCTCCCTGGGGAAAGCGTTCCCACAGATCTGTGCATTGCCGTAAACTCCGGTGCTTACCATGGCCCAAAATGAGATGATCCAATACCGGAATTTGCAAGTATTGAGCCCCCTGGAGTAGTAATTCCGTCAGCCGGATATCTTCCGGGCTTGGATCTAGCCCACCGGAGGGGTGATTATGGGCCACAATCAGCTTAGTGGCACCCTGTTTAATGACCTCACGAAAAATTTCTCTGGGGTGAATTAGGGTCTCTGTGGCGGTGCCAATGGTAATCACTTTGGTGGCTAGCAAACGGTTTTTCACGTCTAGCATGACAATGGCAAAATGTTCCTGGGCCTGCCACATCAAATCTTGGCTCAAGGCGATCGCCGCTGCTTCTGGACTATCCACCACCATTTTTTCTAGGGGGCGACTTTGAAAGACCCGTTTACCCAATTCCACTGCCGCTAAAATTGTGGTGGCTTTAGCGGGGCCAATGCCAGGAAAAGCAATTAGTTCCTGGGGATGGATACTACGCAACACGTCCATGGGGTCCTGACGATTTTGTCCCAACTGTTGCAAGATATATTGTCCCAGTCCCACCGCCGACAGCTTACCTTTGCCCTGGCCTGTGGCCAATAGAATGGCAATCAATTCTGCATTACCCAGGTGCTTGGCCCCATATTTGAGCAGTTTTTCCCTGGGGCGTTCATCCTCCGGCAAATCGGCAATTCTCAGGCTATAGCTCATTGCTTACCGCCACCGTTAAACCGCACTGGAGACAATGGCGCTCGCCAACACTGAGGGGATAACCACAACCGTCACAAAGAGCATGGGAACCCACCTTTAAACCTTCTTGCACCGCCACCCGTTGGTCAAAAACAAAACATTCCCCCTGCCACAAACTCTCTGCTGAGGACACAGTTTCCAGGTAATGTAGGATGCCACCCTGGAGATGGTAAACCTCCGAAAATCCCTCTGCCAGCAGATAGGCACTGGCTTTTTCACAGCGGATTCCCCCGGTGCAAAACATTGCTACTTTTTTATTTTTTTGCTGATCCAGATTATTTTTCACATAGTCGGGGAACTGACGAAATCTTTTGGTGCGGGGATTAATTGCTCCTTGAAAGGTGCCGATCGCCACTTCATAATCGTTGCGGGTATCAATCACCACCACATCGGGGTCTTGAAGCAGTTCATTCCACTGCTGGGGGGAGACATAGGTTCCCACCTGTTTTTCTGGAGTCACCTGGGGCAGGCCAAGGCTGACTATTTCGGGCTTAATTTTCACCTTCATCCTTTGGAACGGAGTGGTTTGCGCCCAGGAATGACGCTGGGGCACACTGATTATACTCAAATCCGCCGCTATGGTTTTGACAATTTCCTCGATAGCTTCTGACTCACCGGCAATCGTGGCGTTGACCCCTTCCTCCGCCAACAGAATAGTTCCCTTTAGCCCCAGGCGATCGCATAACTCCTGCCAACGGCTTTGCTTTTCTGCCAAACAATCGAGCCTGGTGAAGTGGTAAAAAGTTGTTACCTGGTGAGCCATAGGAAAGCGGAAAAATCCTTGCTTGTTGTGAACTTCTATGGCTATAATAGCTGAGGTTTGTTACCAAAAGGCGTAACATTCGCCGGTTCAAGGGGGTTTAGCTCAGTTGGTAGAGCGCCTGCTTTGCAAGCAGGATGTCAGCGGTTCGAGTCCGCTAATCTCCATCTTCACCAGCACTGATAGCGGTGATAGGTAAATTTAGACCCCGCAGTAGTTCCTGGTAGGCCTGCCACTCCCAAAAAGGTTCCGGTTCTTGTCGGTGTACTGCCACAATTTCTTGACTCAGCCGCAACACCAATTCCCGGTCCTCTTGTTTGGGGATTTCTTCAGTTAAATTATCGAAGTTCACCTCAACCCCTTGTAAGAGGTAATCCTGCAACTCCTGTCGTAGATGCTGAGGATCGGATCCGGTGCCTTTGAACACCTGACTGAGGTTATCCAAAATAATGGCCATTTCTGTCTCCGAAATTTTGCCATCGGCGGCGGCCACAGCGGCCACTGTGCGGAGAATTTTAAACTGTTGGGGCGAAAGGCTGGGAGCTTCCCCTAAATATACTTCAATTACCTTCGGATCATTTTGAATTTGATCCATGTTGCCTTCGCACAATACCGAACCTTGATGGAGTACTGTCACCTTGCGGGCAATTTGGCGCACAAACTCCATATCATGTTCAATCACAATGATGGAATGGCTTTCCGCTAGGGCCAAGAGTAAATCTCCCACATTTTCGGTTTCCTCATCGGTCAATCCCGCCACTGGTTCATCCACCAATAGCAGGGTAGGGGACTGGGCCACCAACATACCAATTTCCAACCGTTGTTTTTCACCGTGGGAGAGCAGGGCGGCCGCCAAGTGAGCTTTGGGAGTCAGGCCAACGGTTTCCAACAGTCCTCCCACACTACGCCGCTCAGTTCCGGTGGCTTGCCCCATCAGGGTACCCCAAACCGATTTGTTGCGATTCACTGCCAAGTCTAAATTTTCCGCCACTGTCAGATTGAGATATACCCTAGGGGTTTGAAATTTCCGCCCCACTCCTAGGCGAGCAATGCGATATTCCGGAATTTTACGAATGTCCTTGCCCTGGAATAAAACCCTGCCCTCCGTTGGTTGAACTTTGCCGGTGATCACATCCAAAAAAGTGGTTTTGCCTGCGCCGTTGGGGCCAATAATGACCCGCAATTCCCCTGGATTCATGGAAAAAGTCAAGTGGTTGAGGGCCCGAAAGCCGTCAAAGCTCACTGTTAGGTCTTGAATTTCTAAGATTTTGCTGGTCATGGGCAATGGGGACAACCTAAAAATTGGGCCAGGACAAAGCCGGGGCAAACATTCCTGCTTGTCAATTCAAACAAGGGCTAGAGCGGAAAACTGTTTACCAGGAACGAAATTTTTTGCATTGCCATAGTCTTGTGGCTAATTTGCCCAGTTTGGCTGCCATCGAAGAAAAAAAATTACCTAGTTATCTTGCCAGGGATTCGGAGGAAACACCACCTTCAGAACCATTGCCATCTAAATTATTACCATTTTCGCCATCGGTTTCTAAATCTGCCTGTTGCCAATCCGTTGGCGATCGCCTGGTTAATTCCTCTAGGGAACGGGGCACTAGGCTAACTTTTTGGTTTTCTACCGGAATATCAGCATTCTCCACTGGGTCAACTAGGGCGTAGAGAGAATCCCCTGCAAAGTCCGGATTCCCTAGTTGGAGGCGGTGGGTTTTGCCATTGACCAATTGAATGGTTAATTCTGTCCCGGCAGGACTGAGGCCATAGTCCTTCAACTCTACTGTCGACACCTCAAAATCCCGGCTATTCTGACTGCCCAAGACCACACCGAGCAAAAAATCTACCCCTGGGGCACTCACCGCCACTGGGTCGGGATTATCCATCAACCAAACAGACTTACCATGGTCAGCTTTGGCCTGGCGATAAAGTTTAATGCTTGTTGGGGGCGGACCAGACTCGGTAATGGTGACGGACTGGACCAAATCAGCACTGAAGTCAAAATGGCGGGCTTGCGGTTGGCTTTCGATAACAGTTGCTTCATCTTGGGAGTGACGGCCCAGTTCCCAGGCCCCTACCCCCAATCCCATAATTAAGGCCACTACCCAGAGCAACCAAGTGCCGCGCTTTAGTTTCAATGCCATAGGCCAAGCCCGCAATCACTATTCAACCTAGGGCGATCCGGGTGCAGGGGCGATCGCCGGGTCGGTCTGTTGTTGCTGCATTTCCATTAGCCGCTGCTGTTGGAGTTGCTTGAATTGGTCTGCGGCCTTATTAATATTTCTTTGGGTATCCTCGGCAAAATCTGACCCATTGCGGGTACGACTCAAATTGGCATTGTGAATCAACGACATGGGGTCAAAGCCTCCCCCCAAGCCCTGCTTACTAGGGTCAACGTTGTTGGACACGAACGGATCTTCCCCTGGGGCGGTGCCAGTGGACTGACCCTGAACGGGGGCTAGGTTGATGCCCAATAAGCCAGTGGCGAGGGCACTGAGGGTTAAACAGCGGGTTAGCTGGGCTGTCTTCATCGTCATCAGGCTCCAGGTGATTAATTGGTCTACGATTCTAAAACTCAAAATCGTCGGGATCCGGAAGTTAGGCAAAGATAGCCAAAATTATAGAAAGCGACGTTTGAGCAAAGGCTGAATTAATAACAATACTAAACCATCAAATAGAACTAGCACCCCTAGCACCTGGGCAAAATTCAAACTGAACCAAGGGGCAGTTAAGACCGTACTCCCCAAACCCCAGTCACCATTGAGGTAGATATACCGGATGGGCTCGATGGCATAGGTTAAAGGATTCAAGCTAGCCACCACCTGCAACCAATGGGCCATGAAGTCCAGGGGCGCCAGGGCCGTACTGGCGAAGAGTAGGGGTAAATTGGTGACGAAAATAACCGCAATCAATTCAATATGTCCCGGTAAAGCAAAAGCTAAGCCTAAACTTAGGGCCGTTACCCCCAACACAATCAGAAAAACAATCAAGGCGATCATCCCCAGGCCAACGCCGTTGGGCAAACCAGCCCCCAGTAGGGCACTGGCCCCCACAATTACCGCCGCTTGGATCAGACTCAGGCTAATGATATAGACCGTGGAGGCGGCCACAATGGAATAGCGAGAGGCCAGCGGGGCCACCAGTAGGCGGTTCAAAAAACCAAATTCTCGGTCAAACATCACCGGCAGACCGGCATTCAGCGCTCCAGAAAAGGCAGTAAAAACGATAATTCCCGGTGCTAGAAATTGGGCATAGTTGAGGTCATTACCAAATAGACCCTGGGGCGCATTGAGAAATAGGGCACCGAAGAGTACTAGCCACATAAAGGGCTGGATAATGCCCGCCACTAGGGTAGTGGGGCGCCGCTGCAATTGGATAAATAACCTCTTGGTTAGGGCAATGGTTTCTTGGAAAAACTCCGCTGCTAGGCTGGGGGGATTGGCTGGGGCGGCCTGGGGAGCCAGCAGAGAGGTGATTTTAGGAGGGGTAAGGGTTTGGCTCATAAGACTTTGGGGTTGACGGCAGTTAAATTAATTTTGCTTAACTTTGCATTTACTGAGGAGAAGTTTTGCCTTGGAGACCATGGTAGGAAATTTTTTCTACCCTTGCTTTCATCGCCCCGGAAAAGTTGCCAGGAGATTTATCAACGTCGCAGGTGATTGGCTTTCATTGCTTGTT
>NZ_JADEWJ010000158.1:0-9035 GCF_015207725.1 Synechocystis sp. LEGE 06083 | reverse complement strand
ATTTCCATGCAGATGGGGTTAAGGCTTTTCCGCCTTCTCCCGCTGGATTTCCCCAATTAACTGGGCCAGATGATGGCGATCGGCCTGGTAGACCTCACCACAAAAATCGCAGGTGGCTTCGGCTCCATTGTCCTTTTCGATCATATCTTCTAGTTCATCTTGCCCCAGGATTTTTAGAGCGCCCAATACCCGAGGAAAGGAACAGCGACAATCAAAGCGCAAAAGTTGCACTTCCGGTAGAATTGCCAGACCAAAATCCCCCAACAATTCTTGAAAGATATCTTTGAGGGATTTGCCCGAACGTAAAAGGGGAGTGAAGCCAGTCAGGTGTCCCAGCCGGGATTCCAGTGCGGCAACTAAGGCTTCGTCCCGGGCGGCCTTGGGCATTACCTGTAACAGCAGACCCCCAGCGGCGGTTACCCCATCCTTGCCCACAAAAACTCCCAATAATAGGGCGGAGGGAGTCTGTTCGGAGGTAACCAAATAATGGGTGACATCCTCACCAATTTCCCCGGAAACTAACTCCACCGTGCTGGAGTAGGGATAGCCAAAGCCCACATCTCGCACCACATATAGAAAGCCATCCTGACCCACTGCGCCCCCCACGTCCAACTTACCTTGGGCATTGGGAGGTAGTTCCACCGAGGGATTTTGTACGTAACCCCGCACTGTACCGTCTAAGCCCGCATCCACCAACAGACCTCCCAGGGGACCATTACCACGGATGCGGATATTTACCCGGGATTTCTCCTGCTTCATGCTGGAAGCCAACAGTAACCCCGCGGCCATGGTGCGGCCAAGGGCAGCGGTGGCAACGTAGGAAAGTCGATGGCGTTGGCGGGCTTCTTCGGTCAGGTTGGTGGTAATTACCCCCACTGCGCGAATACCCCCATCGGCGGCGGTGGCACGGATTAATTGATCTGCCATGGATTGCTGAAATGTTGCCTGAATTTTGTGATTCTTCTATTTTGCCAACTAGTCCCTAGGGAGATCAAACCGGTCAGCATTCATCACCTTAGTCCAGGCGGCCACAAAATCATGGACAAATTTTTCCCGATTGTCGTCCTGGGCATACACCTCTGCATAGGAGCGCAGGATTGAATTGGAACCAAACACTAGGTCAACTTTGGTGGCAGTCCATTTCATTTCCCCCGTTTGGCGATCGCCGACTTCATAAAGATTGTTGCCCGCCGGCCGCCATTGGTAGGCCATGTCAGTCAGATTGACAAAGAAGTCGTTACTCAATACCCCTACCCGGTCGGTGAAGACACCATGGCTAGTACCTCCATGATTGGTGCCCAACACCCGCATGCCCCCCACCAATACGGTCATTTCCGGCGCCGTTAGCCCCATGAGTTGGGTGCGCTCCAGCAGTAATTCTTCCGGTGACACCGCGTAGTCCTGTTTCAGCCAGTTGCGATAGCCATCGTGGACCGGTTCTAGGGGGGCAAAGGATTCTGCATCGGTCATAGCTTGGGTGGCATCTCCCCGGCCTGGCAGAAAGGGAACAGTAACCTCAATCCCTCCATCAAGGGCTGCTTTGGCGATCGCCGCTCCCCCGCCCAGCACGATTAAGTCCGCTAGACTGACTGACTTGGCAAAATTGGCTTGGATATTTTCTAGCACAGTCAAGACTTTGGCCAATCGAGCCGGCTCATTACCAGGCCAATTTTTTTGGGGCTCTAAGCGGATCCGGGCCCCATTAGCTCCCCCTCGATAGTCCGAGCCCCGGAATGTACGGGCACTATCCCAGGCAGTGCAGACCAATTCGGCAACAGTAAGGCCTGAGGCGAGTATTTGTCGCTTCAGATCCTCAATTTCCCCTTCAGAAAGACTGTAATCCACGGCGGGAATCGGGTCTTGCCAAATCAAATCTTCCTGGGGCGCATCGGGGCCAAGGTAACGACTTTTGGGGCCCAAATCCCGATGGGTTAACTTAAACCAAGCCTTGGCAAATACCTCCGCAAAATAATCCGGCTCCCGATAGAAACGCTCCGAAATTTGTCGGTAGATGGGGTCCTTGATCATGGCCATATCGGCATCAGTCATGATGGGATTGTGGCGGACATTTGGATCCTCCACATCGACGGGTTTATCCTCCTCTTTAATGCTGACCGGCTCCCATTGCCAAGCCCCAGCAGGACTTTTCTTCAGTTCCCACTCGTGGTTAAACAACATGTAAAAGTAACCGTTATCCCACTGGGTCGGGTGGGTAGTCCACGCTCCTTCAATGCCGCTGGTCATGGCCTCCCGTCCGACACCTTTGCCGTTCCGGTTATGCCAACCCAAGCCCTGCTCCGCCACATCGGCCCCTTCCGGTTCTGGCCCCATCAGCTCAGCTTTACTGTTGCCATGGCATTTACCTACGGTATGGCCCCCGGCGGTAAGGGCAACGGTTTCCTCATCATTCATGGCCATGCGGGCAAAGGTAGTGCGGACATCCTGGGCTGTACGCAAAGGATCCGGCTGGCCATCCACCCCCTCAGGGTTAACGTAAATTAATCCCATTTGTACGGCGGCCAAGGGATTGTCTAAGCTTTCCCGGTCTTCACTGCCATAGCGGTGATCACTGGAAGCAAGCCATTCCTTTTCTGACCCCCAGTAAATGTCCTTTTCCGGGTGCCAAATGTCTTCCCGACCACCAGCAAAACCATAAACCTTGAGCCCCATAGACTCATAGGCCATGGTGCCGGCCAGAATAATCAAATCTCCCCAGGAAAGTTTATTGCCGTAGTTCTTTTTAATTGGCCAGAGCAGGCGACGGGCTTTGTCCAAATTGACGTTATCAGGCCAGCTATTAAGGGGGGCAAAACGTTGGTTACCAGTGGCGGCACCGCCCCGACCATCAGCAATGCGATAGGTGCCAGCGGCATGCCAGGCCATGCGAATCATCAACCCGCCATAATGGCCCCAGTCGGCGGGCCACCAACTCTGGCTATCGGTCATCAGATGGTGTAGATCTTTTTTGACGGCGGCCAAATTAAGTTGCTGAAAGGCTTCCGCATAACTAAACCCATCGTTCATTGGGTTTGTTTTCTGGTCATGCTGGTGCAATATGTCTAAGTTCAACCCATTGGGCCACCAATTGAGGTTATTTTTCTGCTCGGTCGTATTTGCTCCGTGCAGTACAGGACATTTACCGGCTGGTACTTGGTTATTAACCATGGTTTTTCCTTTTTGATTGTGTGGGGATCAAGAAAATTTTTTAGATCGAACTAACTCCCCCACTCTCCTGTCAGGGAAATACTTGCCTGTAAGGGAAAGACTGGGAATAAGGGGGTTACTTGGCTTGTTTGGAATGTGGTTCCTAATGGCAGTAGGCTCTTGTGTACTTATTAGTACCTGCTGTTGAACTAATGGCAAACTAAAGTGATGAAAGCCTGCTTAAGATCCACCAAGACCATGCTGCCATATTCTCTCGGGGCTAACCATTAGTCAATGAGTAGAATTTCCCAGAACGCTAGACTCTAGGTGTGGTTGTGGCTCCCACTTTAGGGTTCGTTGCCATGGAGACGGCGATCGGGGCACAATGATAGGGCTATCTTCAAAACTGTCGCCACTTTCATGACCCTTGCCAATTCTTCCCCTACCAACTTTTTGCAGCAGTTAGGTCGACAGTGCCTGAAAACCCTGGCAGATCTCCGTCTGGCGATCGCCCTTTTGCTATTGATTGCCGTTTTTAGTATCAGTGGCACGGTAATTGAACAGGGGGAAAGTTTGAGTTTTTATCAACAAAATTATCCTGAAGATCCGGCTTTATTTGGATTCTTAAGTTGGCAGGTAATTTTACAACTAGGTTTGAATCAGGTCTATCGAACCTGGTGGTTTTTGGGCTTGCTAATACTTTTTGGTTCTAGCCTAACTGCTTGTACATTTAACCGCCAATTTCCTGCTTTAAAAGCGGCCCGCAGTTGGCAATTTTATCACCAACCAAGGCAGTTTAACAAACTAGCCCTAAGTTTTTCCCTGCCCCATGGAGATAGAAACAAAATTGAAGATTTACTCCAGAATAGGGGATACAAAATTTTCCAAGAAGGTGACAGTGTTTACGCCCGTAAAGGTTTAATGGGAAAAATAGGTCCTATCATTGTCCATGCCGCCATGTTAATTATTCTGGGAGGGGCAATTTGGGGGTCACTGACAGGATTTTTTGCCCAACACATGATTCCCAGTGGTGAAACATTTCAAGTAAATAACATTATCGAAAAAGGGCCCCTTGCCGACAACCAAATCCCTAAAGATTGGGGTGTCAAAGTTAATCGTTTTTGGATTGATTACACGGAAGATGGGGCTATCGATCAATTCTATTCTGATTTATCTGTGGTTAGCAGCGAAGGAGAAGAATTAGACCGCCAAACCATCTCCGTTAATCACCCTTTACGTCATCAGGGAGTTACTTTTTATCAGACCAATTGGGGCATTGCCGGGGTGAAAGTGCAACTCAACAATAGTCCTGTGTTGCAACTTCCCATGGCCCCTTTACAAACTGCCAATGGTGGCCAGTTGTGGGGAGCCTACATTCCCACTAAAACCGACTTTAGCGAAGGTGCAGCTCTATTAGTTAAAGACCTCCAAGGTACGATGATCATTTATGACCAAGCGGGAAATTTAACCGATGCGGTGCGGGCTGGTTCTACTGTGGAAATTAACGGAGTCAATATAACAGTTAAAGAATTAGTGGGTAGTACTGGTTTGCAAATTAAAGCTGATCCGGGCATTCCCTTTGTTTATCTTGGCTTTGGTTTATTGATGATAGGGGTAATGATGAGTTATGTTTCCCATTCCCAAGTATGGTTATTGAGTGTCCAGAGGGATGGTCAAGGAGAGATCTATTTAGGAGGAAGAACTAACCGAGCCCAGGTCGCTTTTGAGCGGGAAATATTGGCGATCGCCGAGCAAGGACAGGGTGATCTGAACAGCGAGATCAAAGTTAATGCCTAAGGTTAATCAGCCCTGGTGGGACAGATTTTTTCCCTTTTTAAATTTCCCTAGGGTAATGGGGATAGTTCTGTTTACAGCAATATCTTTTTTAGCTGGCGGCTGTGGAACGGACATTACTAGCTACCCAGTATTTCTGAGAAATTTTCAAGAATCAGTTCCCAGTGGAAATATTAATTCTGATAAAGGTACTTTGCTTATTTGGTTCGCTCTAGACTCTGCCTACCTACATGAGTCCCAAGTAGAACGTTACCATCAATATTTAGCGGGCATGGTGGATGAATTTAAAAAAGCTTATCCTAACGTTAAAGTCAATTATAAATTTATTGCCAGTGACGACCTTTTAGAACCCTACCTGCACGACATTGACCATGGTTTTGGCCCTGATTTAGTTTTGACTAAAAATCTGTATTTAGGGCGATTAATGGAACGCAATGCACTGTTTCCAATTCCTTACAATGAGATTGCGCTGGATAATTTTCGTCAGGATGCCCTCAGCCAAATGGAATATGGAGGAAAGTTGTATGCAATTCCCGTTACTTTAGGCACTCAAACCCTTTGTTATAACAAGAAAAAAGTTAAACAAGTTCCCACTAATTTAGATGAAATAGTTAGCCTTTCTCGTCAGGGCTATTCCTTTGGCATTACTTCAAATTTTAGTGATACTTTATGGGGACTAGGAGCCTTTGGTGGCAAAGTTTTTAATCAAGAAGGAGAAGTGATTTTAAACCAGGGGGCTTGGAGTAAGTGGATGGAATTTCTAATTACCATCAAAAATGAACCAAACGTTGTTTTTATTCCTACTTCCTTAGCTACTAATCGGGCTTTTAGTGAAGGGAGATTAGCTTATATCACCTGCTGGAGTTTAGCCATTCCAGAATTAGTTGCTAGTTTAGGTCTAGAAAATCTGGGTATTGCTCCCTTGCCTGGTCTACCGGGAGCCCCTTCTTCGCCAGCATTAACTGGTTTTTCCTTTGTTTTAAATCCAACAAGCAATGACGAACAGCGCGGTTTAGCCCTAAAAGCTGCTACTTTTTTTACCAATACTGAACAGCAGCAACAATGGATTTTAGAGTCTAGATCTGCCATTCCAGTTAATGTTCATGTGCAAATACCATCTAGTCTTTTTACCATCCAAGCGCAATTAAAAAAACAATCCTTAACCGCTACTTCCTATAGCATGAAAGAAATCGATAAAATAGAATTTATGCTAGATATTGGCGAAAGATTTTACACCAGTGTCCTTTCTGGGGCAATTACTTCCCAAGCAGCGGCCCAGGAAATTACGGAACAAACTAATCAATATTTTGGTGAGCAAGCAGACCATGAATCAAAGCATCAGTGACCTTGATTTTTCACCTTTGGAGTCAGTTTTCTTCAGTTTTTGGCATATGGGGCAACGGCCTTTGGTGCAGGGACAATTGGTCTTAATCTTGGGAGCTATGATTGCTGCCTATGCCACGGCTAAAATCATCTGGTGGTGGTTAAGAAAAAAGTATCACAGTGCACAATTTTTTTTAAATTATTCTCCCCGGCGATCGCCCCTTGATTGCTTACTATGGGCTGGGCATTTTTTTCTATTACCATCGCTTCTATTTTTACTGTTATTATTTGTTCATACTATTTATCGACAACATAGCTATTATGATGGACTAATTGACCACGCTATCATATTAACATTAATATTTATATTTTATCGGGCTGTTATTTTTTTTGCTAGCTTTTGTTTTCCCATTCAAGAAATTGAATATTATCGCTCCCATTTATTCCGTCCAATACTCTTTTATTTCTTTGTAGCTAGCACAATTAATTTAGTAGAAGATTATCTTCCTTTGGTCAGCACTCCATTTTTTGATGCCTTTCAAACCCCTGTCACCATTAGAAGCATTTTATTGATCACCTTTGGGGTTTATCTTTGGGTAATATTTTCCTCCTTAATTTGCAAAATAATCATTTATCTGATCTCCAATGGCAGCCAATTTGATCCTGGCTTTATTAGGGCAGTTTCAGTGTTAATTAATTACGGTTTAATTGGCTTTGGTCTTTTTGGTATTTTAGGCTATGTCGGCATTAATCCAGCTATTTTTGCCACGGTTACAGGGGGACTATCTGTTGGAATTGGCTTTGGACTAAAAGAAGTAATCAGTAATTTTGTCAGTGGAGTCTGGTTATTGATTGAAGGGGCTTTAAAACCAGGAGATGTGATTAATGTAGGAGGAGAGATGAGTCGGGTGGAACGATTAGGGCTACGGGCTGCCACGGTTAACATTATTCGAGATAATACCGATCGAATTATTCCCAATCAAGTCTTTTTTACGGAAGAAGTCAATACTTATACTGGTAGAAATCACCTTGTTTATTGTAGTGTGACAGTGGGGGCTAGTTATAAAGCAAATCCTCGTCAAGTCATTGATTTATTACTAGATTTAGCCACAGATAATCCTGATATTCTTCCTCAACCTAAGCCCGCCGCTTTTTTGTTAGATTTTGCAGATTCTAGTATGAATTTTGAAATCAAGTTTTGGCTTGATAACCCGGTGAGTAGGAAGAAAGTTTCCAGCGAGCTCCGTTGTAGAATTTGGCAAAAGTTCAAGGAACTAGACATTGAAATTCCCTATCCCCAGCGGGATTTACATCTCCGCACTGACTGAAACGATGCTTTGAAACCCTGCCATCAGTGACTGTTGACTGGATTACAAGCAACTTAATTAAAAGCAAGAAAGTTTATGGACTGAGACGCCCATCAAAAAAGGCCTTTATAATTTTGTTTGGCACCCATCCCATTTTTGTCCATTGGGAGCCAAGCTCGGGCTGCAGTATGGTTTAAATTTACTTTAGTTCTGGCAAGAAATTTAAGTCCTGTTAACTTTCCCTCCTTTGCCATAGGGGGCCCATCGCCGATTGGGTTAAAATTAAATGACTTAGCCTACGCTTCCTAAAGCGCTTTGTCCTGTGGTTGCATCAATTCCTAATCCCAAAACAAATTTCCTGAAAACTGTTCCCAGCCAACGGCAGACCGGGGCTTACATCCTGATGGATAGCCTGAAACGCCACGGGGTCAAACATATTTTCGGTTATCCTGGTGGGGCAATTTTACCCATCTATGATGAGTTGTACCGTTTTGAAGCGGCGGGGGAAGTTGAGCATATTCTGGTGCGCCATGAACAAGGAGCGTCCCATGCTGCCGACGGGTATGCCAGGGCCACGGGTAAGGTGGGGGTTTGTTTTGGTACCTCTGGACCAGGGGCAACTAACTTGGTGACCGGCATTGCCAATGCCCATTTGGACTCGGTGCCCATGGTGGTCATTACCGGCCAGGTGGGTCGTGCCATGATTGGTAGTGATGCCTTCCAGGAAATTGATATTTTTGGCATCACCCTGCCCATTGTCAAACATTCCTATGTAGTACGTAGTGCGGCGGATATGGCCCGCATTGTTACTGAAGCTTTCCATCTGGCTAGTACCGGCCGCCCCGGGCCAGTTTTAATCGATATTCCCAAGGATGTGGGTTTGGAAGAATGTGAATATATTCCCCTTGAGCCAGGGGATGTTAATTTGCCCGGTTATCGTCCCACAGTTAAAGGTAATCCCCGGCAGATTAATGCGGCGTTGCAGTTGTTAGAACAGTCCAAAAATCCCTTGCTCTACGTGGGAGGAGGGGCGATCGCCGCCAATGCCCATGCCCAAGTGCAGGAATTTGCTGAAAGATTCCAATTGCCGGTAACGACCACTCTGATGGGGATTGGGGCTTTTGACGAAAACCACCCCCTTTCGGTGGGGATGTTGGGTATGCACGGTACTGCCTATGCCAACTTTGCTGTTAGTGAATGTGATCTTTTAATTGCGGTGGGGGCTCGTTTTGACGACCGGGTGACCGGCAAATTAGACGAATTTGCTAGCCGAGCCAAGGTAATTCACATCGACATCGACCCGGCAGAAGTGGGGAAAAACAAGGCTCCCGATGTGCCCATTGTCGGGGATGTACGCCATGTGTTGGAACAACTTTTACAGCGGTCTCGGGAATTAGATTACCCCACCCATCCCCATGCCACCCAGGAATGGTTAAACCGTATTGATCATTGGCGTATTGATTATCC
>NZ_JADEWJ010000157.1:0-9084 GCF_015207725.1 Synechocystis sp. LEGE 06083 | reverse complement strand
TGCGGTGATAGTAAAGATGAACAGGCAAGCAAAGGGCCATCAAATCACTAGGGGAATTATTAGCTGGATCATAATCGCTATGATGCACCGCCATCCTGAGTCGATAGCGTTCCTCCTTCAACAAACCCTTCCCCTCCCCAGGCTCAAGACATTGCACCCCGCACCGTTCACAGATCCAATTAACGGACTGCTTTTTGACGGCAGCTATATTTTTCCAATCTTGAGGATAACGGTCATTTTTCATGCTTAACCCCTAGTAAAAATTTTGGCACTTTGCTTGGACCCCTGGTAAAGCATTAGAGCTAAAAATACGGTTAGTTACCATGCTAAATTGTCAGTGAACTGCATACGCAAATAATCAGGGAACAAAACTAAGGTAAAATGAGGTCTTAAAGTGCGTACTCACACAACCAGCTTAGCAAACTGCTGAATTGTTAATTATTCAAACTTTCAAACAATCAAGCATGATTATTACCGTTGCCAGTTTTAAAGGCGGGGTAGGAAAAACAACCACAGCAGTTCATCTCTCGGCGTACCTAGCACTCCAGGGAGACACCTTGTTGATAGACGGCGACCCAAATCGCAGTGCAACCGGCTGGAGCAAACGAGGATCACTCCCATTCAAGGTGGTTGATGAAAGGCAAGCTGCCAAGTATGCGCCCAAGTATTCCAACATCGTGATTGATACCCAAGCTAGGCCGACGGATGAAGATCTGGAAGCCCTTGCTGATGGCTGTGATCTGTTGGTCATTCCTTCCACACCAGATGCCCTCGCCCTTGATGCCCTGATGCTAACGATTGAGACATTGCAAAAGCTGGGAAATAATTGCTTTCGGATTTTGCTAACAATCATTCCCCCTTATCCCTCCAAAGATGGTGACGAAGCTCGACAGTTACTAACTACTGCGGGGTTACCCCTATTTAAAAAAGGCATTAAACGCTATTCCGCCTTTCAGAAAGCATCCCTAACCGGTGTCGTTGTTTCTGAAGTAACTGATTCCAAGTCCCGCATTGCTTGGTCAGACTACAAAGCGGTTGGCAAAGAAATTATTGAGGAAATTTTGATATGAGCAAATTTAAAGGAATTTTAGATAGCCATAAAAGGCCGACCCCGGCAGAAAGCCAAGCAAAAGCCAAAACAAAAGGCAAACGCAGCGATCCCGACTATGGACAGGTCTCTGCCTATATCCGCAAGGAAACCTACAGGAATGTCAAAATTGCTCTGCTCCAAGAAGCAGAAAAGCGCGACTTCTCTGATTTAGTGGAAGCTCTGTTATCTGAATGGTTAAGTAACCAGTGAAGCGAGTACGCGAATCGGCGGTTAACCACAACTTAAACCTTGTCTGTAATAGCTTCTACGTAAAACAGTGGACAGCTAACAATCTGCATACGCAACAGGTCAGGTACTTGAGTTAACTTTTTTCCGAAGATGCGCCGCAAAGCGGCTTTCGGCAAAATCGACAGTCTCAAAAAAAATTACTAGGGGTTCGTGTTCAATCTTCCAATCCGATCCAAATTCTCCGGGTCAAATAACCAGTGCAATAATTTAGCTATGGGTAGCGCCCCAGTGGGGGTCATCACCTGTCATTCTTTGCCCCCATGCTGTTTTTTTTGCATAACCCGCCGAAAAGATACATTTCAAAAATTAGTCAGGATTTTTGAAGGATGCACAGCCAATCGCATAGGGTGAACCATAAACATCATCGCGTTTCCCAAACCATTGATAGCGATTGTCACGAAGCTGTTCATAGAAACGATCACCAATCCATTGCACTCCCGGTAGTAATCGGTAGACAGTAATCAACTGAGCAGCAGCAGGAAATTGACGGGCGATCTCTTCCGCTGCCTTACTTCCCTGCCAGCGCAGATCGGGCTGGTGAGCATCAATGAGAATCATGCCCAGCTCACAGTCAGCGGCTGAAATACCAAACCGACCCAGCGTTTCTATATCCTGCATCGGGATATAGTCAAAGCTCGCACCTTGATCAAGTTGTTCAAGCTGCTGAACAAAGCCCACACACAGATTACATAGACCGTCATAGATAATGTGAAAACTGACAGCGATTTTTGACATTACTTGTTAAGGACTTCTGACTTTGTTGACTGATAAGTGCTTAGACTAACCCTCAGGTCGATTTCAGTAAGAATTGACAGGCTCGCCGGAGCAAAATATGAAGCAAGCACTCCGGCTAACCCGCTAGGAGTCTCTACATCAGACCAATTTGAGCAAGAATACCCTGACCTGTCAAAAGCTCAGTAGCAAGACCAATAAAGAATCCCAGCATTGCTAAGCGCCCATTCCAAGTCTCTGCAAAAGCAGTGAAGCCAAATTTAGTGGTTTGATTGTCCATTGCGGTAACCTCCAAAAGGAAAAAACGCGGTTTGTTAATTTTTGTTACTTCTATTATAAGTTTATTTTCTTTTACTTGACATTTAAGCCAGCTTGCCTATGAGCCCATGAGGGTGGCTGGAGCACCAAAGCGAACCGAGTACTATATCAGCAGGCTTAAGTCAATAATTTGACATAAATCGTTACATAGTGTTACGCTATGTTTACACAACGTTACAAAAGAGAACTCAGACATGACTAGCCGTGGTTTCCGTCTCGACCAAGACAATCGCCTCAACAACTTCGCCATCGAACCCCCCGTCTATGTCGATGAAACCGTGCAAGCCGGTTGGACTGAGTACGCTGAGAAAATGAATGGTCGCTTTGCCATGATTGGCTTCGTTTCTCTGCTGGTGATGGAAGTAGTCACTGGTCACGGCATTGTGGGCTGGCTCCTGTCTCTTTAAGTTTTCGACGTTTACAGTTTTTCAATCACCCAGAGGTCTTAGCTATGAATGCTGATGTGGATATCTATCAAAATAAAGATTTGTTTGCTCCCGTTGTCTTCCGTGAGGGCTTCAACAACTTTCAAGCCATCAATGCTAACCAGGCTTGGTCTTTACTTTTCACTGGCGGACAGGAGGATAAGCAGTTAGAAGGTAGCCCCGAGTTGGGTCGCTTCTTTACCTACTTACTGGTAGCCGTTGGTGTTTCTACTGTGCTATGGGGCTACTTCTTCAGCCGCTTTGCTCCTTTCCTGTAAGCGCTTTCTCGGTTTTCTCCTCTTTAAACTTTCGGATTTTCTTCACACCCACTAGCTGGGTGTTTTTTTGTTTATTTACCTCGCCATGGAGAACTTGGGCCAGCAGTTTCAGGGCCTTGGTTACAACAGTATGTCAATCAAAAATACGAAACCTTACCCCGGCAAATGGAAGTCTCTTCAAAAAAAGGGCTATTAACGATCCAATGTGATGAGATGTGGTCATTTGTAGGGAATAAACAACGAAAGTATTGGATTTGGCTGGCTCTAGATGTTTAAACCTGTGAAATTGTGGGAGTTTATGGGGGAGATCGTCAGTGCGCTGTAGCTCATACGGATTTCTGGCAAGCCTACAGCAAGGTGTTTCCCCGCAAGAGACATCAGCCAGTGGGAAAAGAAACAGGGAAAACCAATTATATTGAGCGTTTCAACTGTACTCTGCGCCAGAGAGTATCTCGGTCAGTGCGCAAGACATTATCTTTCCCCAAAAAAACTAGATAATCACATCGGAGCTATCTCGCTTTTTGTCCATCATTACAATGCTTCCTTGCTTCTTTAAGACCAGCTTCTATCCTACTCTGATCTCCAAGGGATAAAAGTAGAATAAGAATTTAAATCAAGTATTTCTAGGCCAAGCCCGCTGGCGAATGGTATCCAAAGATTGCCCTTGCAGTAACTGTCCATTTTCATAGACAACTTCTAATAAATCCTCGGAAGAATTAGGTACAGTTTGATAACCAAATTGATTTTTAACTAGGGATAATCTCCCTTTTTTACTGGTTTTACTGGGGTCCGTAATGGGATCTTTATAAACAGGAATCGCCTCGCCAGCTACAGTAATTTCACTACATTTCATAGCAAATTTTTGGGTATCTCGGTTCACTTTTTGTAACAGGGCTCCCCCCATACCAAAAGCTAAATTAGTGCTACTAAAACCAAGACTCTCAGTCTTTTTTAAAATAGCCGTGATACTCTCTTCATCAACCCCATCCCCTTGGATTACCCGCACAGCATTTAAAACTCGATAGCCTTTGCTGTTGAGCTTACTACCAAAACGAGCTTCCAATTTCTCCAAGGTTTTAGCCACAATTTCCATCGGATTACCCGAATCAGGACGAATAACCACCGTTGCCCCCGAATCAAGCACCTGTTCCCGCAGGTAATCACCCCAGAGATGATCAATGGCATTCCAAAGATCATAAGAATCGGAAACCACGGCCAGTACCGAACCAGATTTAGCAAATTGGGTCAACATATTTTGGTAGGCCAAAACTTCTCCTTCTCTCCCCCAAGCTGTAATAGTAGAATGCTCAGCAGCAGGAATCGAATAAGCCGCCATGGGAGAGTTGTAATATTTCTGCCCGTAAACCAATGCTTGTACTGTGTCAGAACCTTGAAAATTAACGAGGTGAGCTAGCCCTCCAATGCCTGACGATTCCAAACTAGAAACCCCCCGCGCCCCAAAATCATGGAGTTTGAAATTAATTTCACTATCAGGATCATCCGCAGTACGCAATAGGGATTCATAGATCAGTTTTTTCAGATGCCAACTTTGGGTTGCCACGGTAGTTGGATACCAAACCCGCATCAATAACGTTTCTAACCAGGAAACCAACCAAAATACTTTCGTATCTGTGGATTCCACTGTCATCAAAACATTATGAATAGGGATAACCGAGCCTTCAGGTACTGCTTTAATACGTACAGGTAAGCGACCTTTTAAATCCTCGGCAATATATCGCCAACCTTCATAATTAAACGGTAAGCCGTGGGCTGTTAAAAGACTATTCGCTTCCTCCACCATCCAGGGTTGAATAGGCTGAATAAGATATCGTTTTAAAATATATTGCAGACCAAAAAAGACAGTAATAGGATATTTTCCTCCACGACTTTCCACATAGGAATACATAGCCGTTGTATCAGGAGGGTATTGCAACCAGTGGCTTACTTTATAGGAGTCCACATCGAGAATTAAATTAGTATTCATGGTAGATAATTGAAGGGAATGTATTTAAATTTTGCTGACAAAATGCTGAATAATCTGAAAATGATCTTCGTAAATTTGCTCTTCTTGGGCGTAAAGATCTGCTAAAGACATCCACCATGCTTTCTGGGCATCATGGCCCCCTTTTACAGTCGGTAATTCGCCCCCTGGCAATTGGATAAAGTAAGCGTGGGTAATAGTTCGTCCCCGCAGAGATCGTACTGGGGAATCAAAAACATGACTTTCTACAATGGAGCCCTGTAAAACCGGCAGGGGAACCTTTAGACGGGTTTCCTCCTTGAGCTCCCGTAACATTCCTTCAACTAAGGTTTCATTCTGTTGAATAAAACCCCCAGGCAAAGCAATTAGCCCTAGACCGGGTTTAGCCTTACGGCGTACCATCAATACATGACCTGCTTGCACTACCACCGCATCCGTTGTTACAAAAGTGGGAGCATAGGGAGCCGTTGCCCAAGCCTGTTTGTAAGCCTGCAAAAATTGATATTCATCACAAAGATCAGTGTAGCGTTCACTATTTTGAAAAGTTTGTAAATAATCGGCGATCGCCGGGGGAATTTTATTGAGGTAATTGCTTTTTTCATCTTTAAAATAAGCGGCACGAATGGCAGTAGAACTGAGGTCAGAATAGTGACCTGTTTCCAAATAATCCCATTGGGGAAACAAATTCAAATAGTAAGAAGAAGAATCCTTACGATGACCTAAAATCACAACGGAATCGCAGACTGCAGTAATTTCTAAAACCTGCTGTTGAACCGCGGCCAACCAAAGATTATCGCTGTAAAGCCAATCCCGTACCGCTAAAAAATGTACCCTTAGCAATATTTCAGGGCTTAAACAAGCTTGAATCATCGCAATCCTTTCTTCAGATCGCCAAGGGTTACGGGTATCTGCAGCCACTCGATGACTACCTAAAATCAGAATTACTTGTTCCGCTTTTTCAAGGGCAAGTTTTAGCGTGCGTAAATGTCCTAAATGGAAAGGTTGGAATCGACCAATATAGATTCCGTATTTATATTTAGTTTTCATACCAGACTCCCTGGATGGCTAACATCCTCTCTCCGAGGATTAATTCGATTATAGTAGATTTTACCAAAATATGACGTCCAAATTTATATCGGTTGCATTTTCGACCAAGTTCAGTTTGGATTTAGACTTGCAGATAGCGGAATTTCAATTTAATTGAGAGAGGGATGAGAATGAAAGCAATAGGTTACGTCAGGGTCAGCACTGAAGGACAGGCCACTCAGGGGGTAAGCCTAGATGTCTAAACGGAGAAAATTCAGGCCTATGCCTCCTTATACGATATCGAACTGCCAGAAATCATCACTGATGCCGGGGTAAGTGCCAAAACTCTGGGTCGTCCCGGCTTGGAAAAAGCCCTCAAAATGCTGGAAGCAAGAGAAGCTGAGGCCCTGGTCATCGTCAAACTAGACCGCCTGAACCGTTCCGTTCGTGACCTTGATTGCCTGCTGGAAAAATATTTTTCTGAGCGTTTTTCCCTAATGTCCGTGGGGGAACAGGTTGATACCAGGACGGCGGCGGGGCGGTTAGTCCTCAACGTTTTAATGTCGGTGGCTCAGTGGGAACGGGAAACCATCGGGGAAAGGACTAACACGGCATTACAGCACAAAAAAGCCCAGGGAGAATATATCGGTGGAGTTGGCTTTGGTTACCAAGTGGAAGACAAAAAATTGGTCAGAGCTGAGAACCATAACATTGTGGAAATGATTGTTCAACTGCGGCAAGAAGAGGAAACCCTAGAGGCGATCGCCAAAAGACTGAATGAGTCAAGGGTAAAAACCATGCGTGGGGGAAGATGGTATGCCAAGATTGCCTATTCTCATTAAGGGAGCTTACTGCTTATTGTCGGTTGGGCAACTGCCAACAAATACGAATGCCAAGAATTTTAGGCTAGAATCTGACTAGATATAGTCAGGTAAAAAGATGGCCTCGTTTACTGCCCCATCCGATAATTCCGCCTCCCAAGGACTAGATACCCTGCAAACTTGGAAATTGGAAGATGCCAAGGCCCGTTTTAGCGAACTGGTACGCTTAGCCCAGGCAGAAAATCCCCAGCTTGTCACAGTGCGGGGTAAAGATGCCGTAGTGGTTCTTGCCGCTGATCAATTTGCTAAACTTTTGCCCTTGATGACACAACCCAATATCCACGAATTTCTTTCCCAGTCCCCCCTGAATCGCCTGGATTTTGACCAGTCCAGCGTCCAAAGTCCCGTCAGAGCTGTGGAGTTATGAAGGGTTGGCTATTAGATACCAACGTAATTTCAGAACTTCGCAAGGAGAATTGTCATCCAGCAGTGAAAGCCTGGGCCGATCGCCAATCTCCCACCTCTTTTTATCTCAGTACCATTACCATGGCGGAAATTCGTTTTGGCATAGCAAAGACTGAAGACAAGATATTTCGTCAGGAATTAAACCAATGGCTAGATCAGGTTTTGCGCCCCTGGTTTGGAGATCGTCTTTTGGGGGTAGATGAAGACGTAATTTTGCAGTGGCGATGGCTAGTGGAAAAGGGAAGAAAGCAGAACTATACCTTCAGTCAACCGGATTTATTTATTGCGGCGGGCACGCAGTGTGCCTTCGGCATCGCCGTTGTCCATGAGCTGTGTGTTGTGACTCGCAATGGAGGGGACTTTGAAAAATCAGGGTTTCCCGTCTTTAATCCATTCCTTTTTAGTTGATAAAACACCAATGTAGATGAGTAAGATGAAGAATTTCCCTTGTGGGCGATCGCCTAATAACCACGACTCGCGGAAATAGCGACAGCCTTCTTCTTGTTGATTAAGTTTGAACTATCGCTTTCACCGCAGCAAGATACCGCTCTTTCACATTTTGGTAGTCTAAATTCTCCGCAATTCCCTCCTGGCTACCGCGTTCAATCATATCGGCATGACGCAGCAGTGTGGTTCGGTCTGATGTTCGGTGAGTAAAGGGCGCGATCGCCGTGATCGCCTCTAACAACCGCATTGTGACTGCGACACTTGACTTTCCATACTGCCGAATCTGGTTAAAGGCCGCATCCGTCGCATCAGTAAATGAAATCGGTTTAGCGATGATCCGAAGCTGATTCTGGTCGTCGTAGCGATAGGGAGAAGGCATTTCTCTTTGGGCTAAATGACAAAGGGCAGCGCTAAGTTGATCGATGCAGCGGATGGCAGTAAAGGGATCATTAATGCCTGGAGAAAGGGCACGTACCGCAATCTCAACCAGTTGGTCTATGGGAAACTCCATATCTTGCTGCTCTGTGCGCTGGGAACCAAGAACAAAGGCATTATTGATCTGGGCTATAAGCTTCTTGTTTACCTTTTCTTCAGGAAAGACCTGTACCAGTTCACTTCCCTTTATCACAAAGCGACCGGGACGTTGTTGAACCCAGAATAACAAGTTATTGTCCGTCGCAATCTGCATCAGTTGGTTGTCATCAATCCCTTGAATGTAGCCACTGGCAATAGTCTTAATTGGACAGGAAAATTGATCAAAATCGGTAGGAATAGCAGCTAGACTCTTCTCCTGTGGTTGGTTTAATGTGCTCCGTCCAATTTTTTCAGGAAAGAGCCGATCAATCGCAACATCAAGATCATTTCCCACTTGTTTAATGACCTGATTGACCTGAATCGATGAGGCTGAATGATGAATAAAATAAATCAATACACCAACGCTGGCGATCGCCAAAGCAATGCCGATGGTTACTGCTAGGTGGGGGACAAACTCATCTTTTTCTACCCCATTAACTGTTCGTAGCACCATCAAGCTGTATACAAAAGTAGAAATGAAAGTTCCCAATACAATTTGGTTGCCCGTGTCTTGCATGAAGCTCCGCAGCAAGCGCGGCCCAAACTGGGAAGAGGCTAGCTGAAGTGCCACAATCGTAATAGAAAAGGCAGTGGTGGCCACAGTCACCATTGAACCGGCGATCGTAGAAAGAATAGCCCGTGAACCACTAGGCCCTAGAGAATAAGCCCAGTCTATTTT
>NZ_JADEWJ010000156.1:0-9139 GCF_015207725.1 Synechocystis sp. LEGE 06083 | reverse complement strand
TCCCTATCCCTGGAATCTCTTTCGCTTCTTTGATGTTTTTCCCGATTGTATTAACGGAGACACGCCAGAGATTTTACCTCCTTCCTTTGAACCTGATCAGCATTTTGACCTGATTATCTTGGCCTATCAAGTTTGGTTTTTGGCCCCATCCCTCCCCATTCAGGCTTTCATGAAGTCACCCTATGCCCAGGTCCTGCGGAATACCCCCGTTATCACCCTCATTGCCTGCCGCAATATGTGGCATTCTGCGTCAGAGCAATTGCAACAAACCCTGATTGACCTCGGCGGCCATTTAATTGGAAAAATAGTGGTGACCCATCAAGGCTCTCCTTTGGCTACCTTTATCACTACTCCCCGCCTAGTGCTCACGGGGAAAAAGGACTCGGCTTTAGGGGTTCTCCCTCCTGGAGGATTTGCGGAGAAGGATATTAAATCTGTGTCACAGTTTGGCGAGCAATTAGTGGACTATTTACCCCAATTGTCTCTGCCGCAACCACCACCGCTCTTTATCGGTATGGACCCCGTCCAAGTCAATAAACGCTACATTTTACCTGAATGGGTTGGCATTACTCTCTACCGGCCTTGGGCTAAACTGATCCGCTTAGGTGGCCCGTCCGGATCTCCCGTCAGGACTTTATTGGTTTGGTTATTTGCTTTACAACTCGTTATTGCCTTGCCGATAGTATTGTTGCTATGTACAATCATCAGGATATTATTTCATCCTATCTTGAACCCGGTTCTAGAATCCTACGCCCTAAAACTGCAAAAACAGTCCTTTGATTAGCCTTATAGGCTAAGGCTAATTCAGTAGATAGGCAACTAAAATTCAGGGCAATATATCGCCCGGATAAATAATAATAACCTAGTTACAGAGGAGCAACCCTGAATGAATACAAAGGCTTATATCAATGGAATGGGAGCTTTTCTTCCCAACGAACCGATTAATAATGCTGAGATTGAGAATGTCTTGGGGTTAATCAATGACAAGCCATCACGGGCAAAGAAGTTAGTTTTAAGAAACAATGGAATTAAAACTCGTCACTACGCTATTGATCCGATAAATAGAAATATTACCCACACCAATGTGGAACTAACGGTTGAATCAATTAAAACTCTTGTCAAAAATTCAAGCTTTGATCTCAGTCAGTTGGACTGCTTGGCTTGTGGAACTTCTGGCCCAGACCAAATGATTCCGAACCATGCCTTGATGGTTCACGGCGCCTTGGGAAATCCCCCCTGCGAAGTCATCGCCACGAGCGGTGTTTGTTGCTCGGGAGTTGCAGCCTTTAAATATGCCTACATGAATGTTAGTCTGGGCTTCGCTCGTAATGCCGTGGTGACTGGCTCAGAGCAAGTATCCAGTATCCTCCGCTCCCAACATTTCCAACCGGAAATAGATGCTAAATTAGCCCAACTGGACGATAAACCCATTGTCGGATTCGAAAGGGATTTTTTGCGCTGGATGCTTTCCGATGCGTCAGGGGCCGCTCTCATTGAGAATAAGCCCAATGACGAAGGTATTTCTCTACAGATTGATTGGGTCGATTATATTTCCTTTGCCAATGAACTAGAAACCTGTATGTACGGAGGCTGTATCAAGCTGGAAGATGGCAATGTTCAAGGCTGGAAAAATATCAATAACCTTAAGGAAGCTTTTGATGAAGGTTATTTTGATCTTAACCAAGACGTTAAACTGCTTGCAGACAACATTGTTCTTATGGGTCAGCGAGGTCTGGAAAAGACCAAGAAAAAGTATGGTTTAGATCCCGATACAATTGATTGGTTTCTTCCTCACATGTCTTCTGGTTATTTCAAAAAAGATTTAAGTCTACAAATGGAAGAAATTGGCATGTTCATACCAGAAGAGCGTTGGTTTACCAATCTGGAATACAAAGGCAATACTGGAGCTGCTTCTATTTGGATTATGTTAGAGGAATTGTTTAATTCTGGACGTCTGGAGAAAGGCCAAAAAATTCTCTGCATTATTCCAGAAAGTGCCCGCTTTTCCTATGCTTATATGCACTTTACTGTCATTTAGGTCATTGAGCAGAGCCAGGGGGTCTGATCACTAGATAAATACCATATTCATAGTCATCAAAACTGAATTATTTACGGTTACTTTGAGAGAACTCCATGACTCATTTCGGACTGATTTGTCCTCAATCGACAGGCCACCTTAATCCGATGGTTGCACTGGGCAAGGCCTTGTCCAAAAAAGGACATCAGGTAACTCTTTTTTGTGTTGACGACTTTAAAGAGAAATTTCCTCAGTCAGCCATCCAGGTACAAGTAATCGGAAAAGAAGAATTTCCCAAGGGTACATTACCTGCCTTTTTGGAAAAATTAGCTCAACTTGAGGGCGTTCAGGCAGGCATGTACACGCGAGATGGTTTACTGGCCTTCGCCCAAGTTGTATTGAAGGAAGTTCCCTCCCTTGTCAAGTCTCATGGTGTTGAAGCGTTGCTAGTGGAGCAACTTTGCCCGGAAGCTGGAAGCGTTGCTGAGTATCTACAAATTCCCTTTGTCACCACTTGCGCTATTTCTCCACTTAACTATGAGTTACAAGTCCCTCCTTGCTTCACAGATTGGCCTTTTCAGAAAGAAGGTTGGGCATTAGCGCGTAATCGTATGGGATATTTTGCGTATTATCAGGCCCGTCGTCCAATTCACCAACTTATAGATAAATATCGGCAGGACTGGGACTTACCAGTCTTAAATCATCCTGATGAGGCTTTTTCTCCCATTGCTCAAATTTGCCAAGTTCCCCAGTCATTTGAGTTTCCCCGCCATCAATTACCTCCACAATTTATTTTTACGGGACCTTTTTTAGATGAATCAAGCCGTCCCCATATTCCTTTTCCCTTTGAAAAATTAGATGGCAGTCCGCTTATTTACGCCTCGCTGGGAACCACATTTAATTTAGATCAAACCCTCTTTCAACGAATTGCAAAGGCAGTCAAAGACCTCAATGTACAGACAGTGATTAGTCTCGGTGGTGGGTTAAAGTCTGAAGAACTAGATAATATGCCTAACAATGTCATTGTGGTAGATTATGCACCTCAATTGGAACTACTCCAAAAAGCCTCGCTGACTATTACCCATGCTGGTATTAATACGACTTTGGAGTCCTTGAAAAATGGTGTTCCCTTAGTTGCCTTGCCGGTGGCGGGAGATCAACCGAGTGTGGCAGCTCGCATTGCCTGGACAAAATCTGGTGAAGCCCTGCCGATCGCCCGCCGTTCTTCTCAGAATCTAAGGGCCGTTATTGAGAAGATTTTGGATAGTCCAATTTATCGCCAAAACGCTCAACGTATCCAGACTGACATTGAGCAAGCAGGAGGTTTACAGAAAGCAGTGGAAGTTATTGAGAGTTGTGTCTAAATTATCTTCCCTGGCCAACTCCAAAAAGTATGAAGATAATTCGGAACGGAAAAACGAAATAAGGCAACTGACAATTATCCCTTGTACTATACACGTCGGGATGATTGTGCTACCATGGACTAGCCACTTTTACAGAATGGCGATCGCCGTAGCATTGCAGAGGATTTATCGCAATGAAGTCAGTTTTCCCGAATAATTCCTCAAGCAGCAGGCTCGTTCTCTTCCTCGTTGTTGGTGTTGTATTCGCAGGGGTCGGGATTTTGGGGTGGTTTAGTTTTCCCCCCAGCAGAATATCTGATTCTCAGTCCCAGTCTGGTGATAATAAACAGAATCAAAGCTCGACAGCGGCAGATCTCAATGGTCAGCAAGCCAATGTGCCATCCCGAGTGGCAGCCATTGGTTATCTGGAACCTAAGGGGGAAGTTCGGAGACTTTCTGGTCCCCTTAGTCCCGATGGTAAGGGCAGTCGGGTTGAGCGACTTTTGGTCAAAGAGGGGGAATTTATCAGCTCTGGACAGGTGGTGGCCCTTCTGGATAACTACGCCACAATGGAATCAAAGGTAAGGATTGCCCAGTCCCAACTGCAAACAGCCCAAGCCAAGTTAATGCAGGTACAGGCGGGGGCCAAGCAGGGGCAAATTTCGGCGCAAAAAGCTCGATTATCTGGTGTTGTGTCCGAGCTAGAGGGGCAAATTAGCATCCAGAATGCAACTATTCAGCGGATTACTGCAGAATTAGCAGGGGAGAAAATTGCTCAAGAAAAATCCATAGAAAAGCTGGAAATTGAGTACAACAATGCCAATTCAGAATGCCAGCGCTACAAATTGCTCTTTGAACAAGGAGGTACTTCTGCCTCCGAATATGATCGGTTCTGTTTGGTGCCGAAACAACTAGAGCGGGAACTAGCAGAGGCCCAAGCTAATTTGCAACGAATTATTAGCAGCCGCCAAGAAGAACTTGCGGAGGCCAGGGCAAATCTGAGTCGGACTGTGCAAACGCTCAATGATCAACAAAATCAGGCCCTGGGAACTCTGGATGAAATTTCTGAAGTTAGGGGAGTTGATCTGGCCGTCGCAGAAGCCCAGGTACAGGAAGCAATGGCGCAACTCAAACAAGCTCAGGCCGAATTTAATTTAACTAAAATTGTTTCGCCCACTGATGGACAAGTCCTCAAGATTTATACCTATCCAGGCGAGAGGATTAGTGATAAAGGCATTGTTGAGATTGGACAAACTCAAACAATGTACGTAAGGACGGAAGTCTATGAAACCGATATTATCAATGTCAGAAAGGGTCAGAAAGCCTACATTTCTAATCCGGCTTTTCCTGAGCCACTGGAAGGGGTGGTTGAGTCCGTTGGTCATCAAATCGGTCGTCGCACAATTCTTGATAACGATCCCGTTGCGGATATCGATGCCAGGGTAGTCGAAGTGGATATCCGCCTGTCGGAGGAGAGCCAAAATAAAATTGATCTTTCACGGCTAACCAATCTTAAGACTCAGGTGATTATTCAAACTAATTCTTCAAAGCTACAAGGCTAAGCGGCAAAAATCGGTGGCCTGGTAAGATGTCCTTCGACTAGCTCTAGCTATTTCGCTGATTTGATTGGAGCGGTCAACACCATGTTTTTTTAGATTAAACTGGTGACTGCCTAGCTTGGAAGTAAACATTTGACATTAAAAAAAATTGTTAGTTTTTTTCTGTGAAGATACCTACTGCTTGGCTTCAGCTCAAATTCTATCCACTGCGTCTCGCGGTGGCGGTGGCGGGGGTCTGTTTTTCAATATTTTTAATTTTTATGCAATTGAGCTTTCAGGATGCTCTCTTCGATAGTGCCGTATCTTTGTACGAGCCTCTGGATGCGGATATTTTCGTTCTGAGTAGTCGCTCCTCAGCTTTAATTGCCATGGAAAACTTTCCGGAACGAAGGCTAAGTCAGACCCTGGCCGTGGAGAATGTTGCGGAAGTAATCCCCCTCTATCTAGGCTTTGCCCAGTGGCGTAATCCAGTTCAAAAAAACTATTGGCGGAGTATTTATGTTATTGGCGTCAACCCCAGCCAGTCTGTATTTAATTTGAAATCAGTTGAAGAAAATCGCTTTAGACTGCAACTACCAGATACGGTTCTTTTTAATGAGCATTCTCGGGCAGAGTATGGCCCCATTCCAGAGATTTTCCAGCAAAAGGGAGAATTGACAACCGAAATTGGCGATCGTGGTTCTAGTAATCGCGAAGTGACCGTTGTTGGCTTGTTTCCTTTAGGCATATCCTTTGGTGCCGATGGCACTATTCTTACCAGTGATCTAAACTTCCGGCGGATATTACCGGGACGCAAAAAAGGATTTATTAATTTGGGGGGCATTAAACTCCAAGACAAAAGTAAGTTGGATATCACCCTGGAAGCACTCAGGGATTATTTACCGAACGATGTCAAGGTTTTTTCAAAGGCAGAAATTTTTGCCTTTGAGAAAAACTACTGGGCCACGGGCAGTCCCATTGGTTTTGTCTTTGCTTTAGGAGTCGGAATCGGTTTGTCTGTCGGTGTGGTGATTACCTATCAAGTGCTCTACAGTAGCATCTCTCAGCATCTGTCGGAATATGCAACTTTGCGGGCCGTTGGTTATCGACAGCGCTACCTACTCGGAGTTGTTTTTCAAGAGGCTGTTTTTTTAGCCCTATTTGCCTATGTTCCGGGTATTATCTTTACGAGTTTTGCCACCAAATTGGCCAGGGATGCCACCAATCTTCCTGTCTATATCGATGCAAACAAAGCAATAGTTGTATTGTTGCTATCATGTCTGATGTGTTTTGTATCGGGTGGAATTGCCATTCGTAAACTTCAGGATGCTGATCCGGCGGATGTGTTTTATTAGAATTGAAGCAGTTAATATATTTTTAACTCCAGGAGCAATTTCACTTACTTTGCATGAATGACGCTGTTTTTGTTAGTAATCTCAACCACTATTACGGCCATAGACAACTCCGGCAGCAGGTTTTATTTGATATTAATCTGGTTATCAATGAAGGGGAAATTGTTCTACTAACGGGGGAATCGGGTTCGGGCAAGACGACCCTACTGTCCTTGATCGGCGCTCTGAGGAGCATTACGGAGGGAAATGCCCTGGTGCTCAATCGTCAATTGTATCGAGCTAATGAGGCCCGATTAGTGGATGTTCGCCGGAGAATTGGTTATATTTTCCAATCCCATAATCTTCTCCAATTTATGACGGCTCTGCAAAACGTCAGAATGTCGGCGGAGCTATTGGAAGAACCTCACCTTGGCCCAGCAACAGAGCGAGCCCATCGCATCCTGGATGCTGTCGGTTTAAAATCACGGAAAGAGTATTATCCCCACCAACTATCGGGGGGACAAAAACAACGGGTGGCGATCGCCCGAGCCTTGGTCAATAGTCCCAAGCTAATTTTGGCGGATGAGCCCACTGCATCCTTGGATAGCAAAACCGGTCGGGAGATTATTAATCTCATCCAGCGACTGGCCCAGGAACAAGGAAGTGCGGTTCTCCTGGTCACCCACGATAACCGTATTTTTGACATTGCCCACCGCATTCTCAGCATGGAAGATGGCCGACTGTACGAAACTTAGAGCAGTGTTATAGTGGGGGTAGTTATAAGGCTTGGCACAAAAAGAGTCCACCCTGTATTATTTCTATTTATTTGTAAATCCATGGTTTCTGCAACGTCATCCTCTGTTGAAAACTTAGATTTTAGTCATCTTCGGGGTAAAGATCGTAAGATTACCCAGATCATCGAAAAAACCTACCACAACAACACGGAATCTGACTACACCGAAAAAATTGAACAGTTGGAAAAGGCTTTCAACTACTCGGTTGAAAAAGATTATTATTGGGGCTCTCCAGAATTATCATTTTTGTACGGAACACCTCTTTACGAGCAGTCTTCAGAGTCGCAAAGAAAGGTTCTGAATCATCTCTACTGGATTGGGCAGTATAATCTCGTTGCGGCCAGCGAAACAAGCACCATTCTTTTTAATCAAGTCACGGCAAACGTTTTCTTCTCCCTGGGAGGATTTGACTCCCTCTGCCACGAGCTGGATCTGGAAACCAATCAAGAACGGTACCATATTCATGCTTTTCAGAATATTGATCGCATTGTCCAAGAGGGCATCTTTGGGAATGCTGACGTCAATGGAGATCAATACCGCAAGCAGACCTTGGATGTTCTGCGGGATGGTGTTGCTCGCTATATGGGATCGGATCTAACCCTAAAATTTCTCAGCATCAATTGGGGCAGTACTCCCTTTCTGGCGTCTCAATACTATTGTGCTCGATATATTGCCAATATTTCCCTCAAAAATAAAGAACAGGTTTATTCTTTACACTGCCGTAAGCTACAAAAGTCCGGTGCTCATGTTCCGGCACCGACGGCCATTTCCCGTTACCACCTTTTGGATGAGTCATTCCATACTACTATTTCTCAGTTACTTGGCAAGGAACTTTATAAAGAGTTTGCGAAGCCATCTGCCTACGAAAAGTTTTTGATGAATACGGTCATCTATAACTATCAAAAACACGGGGCTGGTAGTTTATCTGGCTTGGCCCCTGGGGCACCCCTCAAAGATGAGCTGTTTATGCCCGTTCTGTATAGCGTCCTTCGATCTTCAGTATTTGGGATGTCCACCACGGAGGCTTTGGATTGGATTGAAAAATGCGCCTGTAGCGAACACAAAGGATTTCATGTCTCCTTGGAATATGTCACCCGGTTATTGAATGACTTGCGGCGTTTCTTTTCGACTATTGATTACTTATGGCCGGTAAATAAGGAGTGGAGCATAATGGCAGAAGCCCATTCTATTCCAAAAACTTTAAAGGCTAATCGCCGGGCCTTTAACAAATTCGCTAGAACCGTGTAGCTCACTATCCTGAGTGTCCATAACTATCAAAAACCTCTCCCAATTTACAGGAGAGGTTTTTTAATCTCTCTTCTCTGGGTCGAATTCCTCGCCACTTGCGGCGCTAAAATGAGGGAATTAGTAAATATATCCACAAAAGTCACTTTCAGCGAATAAAATATCTCATAAAACCCTCACGGTGGTTAAACTATGGGCAATTTTATCGGCAATGCCTGTAACCCAATTTTCATCCTGTTTGGTGTAACTGCGGGGGATATTGGCTCCTAAAATCATCACGCCCCGATCGCCGAGGGGCTGACAGATCAAACCTTGGGTATTGGCTGGTAAATAATCAAATTCCACCCGACCGGGATAAAGGGGAAGATTAACTAGATAAACTGGCTTTTGGGTTTGCATTACCCGTTCCACAATGGGCCCTGGTTTCACTTCTGGTTGCCCACTCAAAATGCCCCGGCGCAACAACACCTGGCGATCGTAATAGACCACCATGGTTTGAGTCACCGTATTGGTCAGCAATAAATGGGAGGCCCAGGCTAACTCCGTTTTCAAGTCCTGGGGCAGACTGTCCAGTAAATCAAAACCCTCTTTGCCTTCGAGTACCACCGCTTCCGGTGACTTGGGCTGAATCCGTTGCCAAATTAGCCACACACACACCAGCATGCCCGCCAAGATTACCCCCACCACATCGGAACGAGCTTGGGATGGGGTCAACATCGGCGTGGAAAGGCGGTTAATCAGTAGCAACAGTCCCCCCACAGTGCCCGCCCCCAGGGGTAACAAACGAACAATACGATTGGGATCTGCGCTCATGGCAATAATTAACTAGAGGTGGACTGGAAATCCCTTGGGGAAATAGGCAGAGTTAGGG
>NZ_JADEWJ010000155.1:0-9142 GCF_015207725.1 Synechocystis sp. LEGE 06083 | reverse complement strand
CGGCTGGTATTACCTGTTCTACGGCGGAAATGGCGGCCAAGGGAGGGGTAGGTATTGAGTTAGATTTGGACAAAATTCCAGTGCGGGAAACAGGCATGGTGCCCTATGAATATCTTCTATCTGAGTCCCAGGAGCGGATGTTATTTGTGGCCCAACCAGGAAGGGAGCAAGAATTAATTGATATTTTCCATCGTTGGGGTTTGCAGGCAGTGGTGGCCGGGCAAGTAATTGCTGACCCCATTGTGCGGATCTTTTTCCAGGGGGAAATTGCGGCGGAAATTCCGGCTACCGCCCTGGCCGATAACACCCCCATTTACCATCGTCAGTTGCTAGACCAAGCCCCGGATTATGCCCAACAAGCCTGGCAGTGGCAGGAAAACACTTTACCCAAGGCGGCGATCGCCGGGATTGCCATTGCCAACCAAAATCATAGTTGGAACCAGATTTTACTCACCCTATTGGATAGTCCCACCATTGCTTCCAAGCATTGGGTGTACCGTCAATACGACCATCAGGTCCAAAACAATACAGTCATAGTGCCTGGTGGGGCCGATGCGGCGGTGGTGCGGGTGCGTCCCCTGGATGCTAAACCCGAGGAATGTGTGATTGGGGTGGCGGCCACTACGGATTGTAATGCCCGTTACGTTTATCTCAATCCCCTGGAGGGGGCAAAGGCGGCGGTGGCAGAGGCAGCCCGTAATCTCAGTTGTGTGGGGGCAGAACCCCTGGCCGTGACAGATAATTTAAACTTTGGTAGCCCCGAAAATCCGGTGGGCTATTGGCAACTGGCCTTAGCTTGTGAAGGCATTGCGGAGGGCTGTCGGCAGTTGAACACTCCGGTAACCGGGGGCAATGTCAGCCTCTATAACGAAACGTTGGATTCTAACGGCAAACCCCAACCCATTTATCCTACGCCGGTCATTGGCATGGTGGGACGGGTGGAAAATATCAATCAAGTTGTGGGCCAAGGTTGGCGCAATCCAGGGGATGGCATTTACCTGTTAGGTAGTAATGAGGGCAATACCCTCGGGGGATCAGAATACTTAGCTGTTGTTCATCACACCGTTGCTGGTCAGCCGCCCCACGTAGATTTTGATCTAGAAAAAGCTGTGCAACAGGCCTGTCGCCATGGCATTACCCAAGGATGGGTGAATGCGGCCCACGATTGTGCGGAAGGGGGTTTATCGGTGGCCTTAGCAGAAATGGCGATCGCCGCTCAGTTGGGGGCAGGAATTAATCTATCTGATTCCGAGCAAAGATTGGATAACTTACTGTTTGGAGAATCTGCCAGTCGCATTGTGGTGGCTGTGGCACCGGCAAGTCAGCCTGCCTGGGAAGCCTATTTAACTAGTCAATCCTTCCCCTGGCAATTATTGGGAGCGGTGGGTACAAATGACGAAAATTTAACCATAATTAACGGCGAAAATACCTTAATTGACCTACCAGTTATCGCCCTCACAGAACCCTGGCAAACGGCGATCAGCCGACGGTTACAGTTTTAAATGTCAACAATGGAAAAACTCCATGAGTCCAACGGTTTTTAAAGAGGAGGGTTATCGTTTTTTCTTCTTTTCTCGTGAAGAAACTAGAATACATGTCCATATCTATTGCGAAAGGGGAGAAGCAAAGTTTTGGCTTGAACCTGAAATTGAGTTGGCAAAAAACTACAAATTATCTCGTTCGGAACTGGAAACCATCGAAAAAATTATTGAGGCCAGACAAGATGAGCTTAGAAACGCTTGGCAAAAACATTTCAAATGTTGAAGTTACCCATATTTCCAGCCACGGAATTTGGTTGCTGTTTGGGGATAATGAATTATTTTTGTCCTACGAGGATTTTCCTTGGTTTAAAGACGCCTCAGTAAAGCACATTCTTAACGTCACTGAGCCCACTGCCAATCATTTTTATTGGCCTGACCTAGATATAGATCTGACATTGGACATCATCAAGCATCCTGATCGTTTCCCATTAGCTTTTACTGAAGCCTAAATAACTGCCTGGTTTTGTAAAAGTCACTTCATGGCGATCGCCCGTCGTCTGAGCCAGTAAAACAAGGGAGATCAGTTGGGATCAGTCCTCCCTTTGGGGGCGAAAATGGTTGTAGCATGGGGAACAAGGGACCAGTCCGCTAGAAACACGCCCATGCTAGCCGTTAACGAAGACAACTTTGATAATCTCGTTCTTCAATGCCCAAAACCGATTTTGGTTTACTTTGGGGCTCCCTGGTGTGGGCTGTGTCACTTCGTCAAACCCCTACTCAATCACATCCATGGGGAATGGGGAGAACAACTCGTCTGTGTGGAGGTCAACGCCGACGTAAACCTGCATTTGGCCAACGCCTACCGCCTGAAAAATCTCCCCACCCTAATCCTGTTCAACCGTGGTCAGATTATCCAACGCTTAGAAGATTTTCGTGCCAGGGAAGACCTCCACCGTATTCGAGAGCAGATTGCCATTTCCATTTTTCCCCCCTAAAGCTGGCCAATGCTTGCCCTGGGTTAACGCTTGTCCAACAATGGAGGGGTTAACCATTGTGATCAATTTTGGACAAGGCTGGGGCAGTTATGGCTAATCAAGATTTAATTCCTGTAGTGGTGAACGGTGCGGCGGGAAAAATGGGTCGGGAAGTGATCAAAGCTGTGGCCCAGGCCTCCGATCTCCAGTTGGTGGGAGCGGTGGACCACAATCCAGCTCTCCAGGGCCAAGACATTGGCGAAGTCGTAGGTATTGGGCCATTGGAAGTTCCTGTCCTAGCTGATCTCCAGAGTGTGTTGGTGTTGGCCACCCAGGAAAAAATCCAAGGGGTGATGGTGGATTTTACCCACCCCAGTGGCGTTTATGACAATGTTCGTTCGGCGATCGCCTATGGAGTAAGGCCTGTAGTCGGTACCACCGGATTAAGCGATCAACAAATCCAAGACCTGGGGGACTTTGCCGAAAAAGCCAGTACAGGCTGTTTGATTGCTCCCAACTTCGCCATCGGGGTCCTATTAATGCAACAGGCCGCTGTGCAAGCCTGCCAGTACTTCGACCATGTGGAAATCATTGAATTGCACCATAACCAGAAAGCCGATGCCCCCAGTGGCACTGCCATTAAAACAGCTCAAATGTTGGCGGAAATGGGCAAAACCTTTAACCCAGCGGCGGTGGA
Source organism: Synechocystis sp. LEGE 06083 (assembly GCF_015207725.1). Taxonomy (NCBI): domain Bacteria; kingdom Bacillati; phylum Cyanobacteriota; class Cyanophyceae; order Synechococcales; family Merismopediaceae; genus Synechocystis; species Synechocystis sp. LEGE 06083. The sequence goes on along the minus strand of NZ_JADEWJ010000155.1, from coordinate 5,990 downwards.
AGAAAAAGAAATCATTGCCGGGGCCAAAGGGGGACTAGGGCCAGGACAAATTCCCATCCACAGTATTCGTTTACCGGGGCTAATTGCCCACCAAGAAGTCCTATTCGGTTCCCCTGGGCAACTCTACACCATCCGCCACGACACCACTGACCGAGCATGTTATATGCCGGGAGTCCTTTTGGGCATTCGTAAAGTGGTAGAACTGAAGGGCTTAGTTTACGGTTTAGAAAAACTACTCTAGGGATCAATGGCACATCACCATACCGCAGAGGATGAAAGCAGGAAACCGAAACCCTCTGTAGCGTAAGTTGAAAGCCCAATAAATTGAGCTAATTTAGAGACAACAGGTCAGGTTAATTTACTCAAATTTTGTAGGGAGAATCCCCAACTTCAGTGTCAGGGTCAGGATCGAAAGTCAAGCAAATTATTCTTTCATCATCCATCAACAGTCTTCAACCCATTAACAATTCGACCTTTAAATTATGCGATTAGTTATGCTCGGTGGCCCAGGGTCAGGGAAAAGTACCCAGTCAAATAACCTCAGCCAACAGCTTAATTTGCCCGTGATTTCCATGGGAGGTATTCTGCGTGAAGCCATTGCCAGCGCCACTCCCCTGGGGGTCAAGGCCAAACCCTATGTGGAAAAAGGAGACTTGTTGCCAGATCCGATAATGATCGAATTTATCCAACAGAGATTAGTGCAGGAAGATGGGGGTCAGGGCTGGATTTTGGAAGGTTATCCCCGCACCGCTTTCCAGGCAGAAGAACTAGATTTTTTACTTGAAGATCTAGGGCAACCCTTGGATTGGGCCCTGTACCTAAAAATTGATGAAGCAACAATGGTGGAACGTTCCCTCAACCGTTCTTTGTTTGATGACCATCCCGAAGTTGTGAGCACTCGCATTGGCAGGTTCCACGAGTACACCATTCCCCTGTTGGAATACTACGATGCGAAAAAAAAATTACTGACAGTGAATGCACACCCTGAGGTTGATCAAGTAACAAAGCTGATTTTGGCGCAATTTTAAGAGCCTGTTTTAAAGGTCTTCGTTTGTTACGCAAGCGCTCCATTATCGAGACCGTCAATGACCAACTCAAAAATATCTGCCAAATCCAACATTGCCCCTAGTTTTGTGGAACTTTTTCTTAAAACCGACAAGCTTCCGGCAAAATTACCATGGCATCCCCGAACGAATAAAAACGATATCCTTTGGCGATCGCCGTTTCGTAGATGGCCATTAACCGGGGTCGACCGATGAGGGCACTAACTAACATTAATAAGCTAGATTTGGGCAAGTGGAAGTTGGTAATTAATCCGTCCACCAAGCGCCATTGGTAACCGGGGTAAATAAATAAATCCGTCTGGCCCCGAAAGGGTTGTAGGGGTTGCTCGGGAAAATCACTTGCCTGGGCCATGCCTTCTAAACAGCGCACCACCGTGGTGCCCACCGCAAAAATTCGGCCTCCCTTCGCCCTAGTTTGTTCAATCGCTTGCACCGCCGTCGGGGGTACATCAATCCATTCCTGGTGCATCACATGGTCAAGGATATTTTCCGTTTCCACTGGGCGGAATGTACCAATGCCCACATGGAGGGTAACCTTGGTTGTCTGTACCCCCTGTTGAGCTAATTTTGCCAACAAATCCTCGGTGAAATGTAACCCCGCTGTGGGAGCCGCCACCGCCCCTAATTTTTCGGCATAGATGGTTTGGTATTGATCATCCGTAGCTTGGCGATCGCCAATATAGGGGGGGAAAGGAATTTCGCCATAGTCTGGCAACACATCCCAGAGTCGTTGTCCCGGCTCCAAGGCGAACTCCAATAACCGACCCCCGGTGGCCTCATCCCGTTGCAAAATGGTCGCCCAAAGATCGGGTTTATCGCCCTGCTGGGAGGGAAATTTAACTTTTGCTCCCAGTTTTAATCTTTTTCCCGGCTTAACTAGGGCAATCCATTGGTTTTCAGTACATTCTGTCAGCAGCAAAATTTCCACTGCCACGCCATTTTCTTTATGGCCATGTAGGCGGGCGGGCATTACTTTAGTGTCATTAAGAACTAATAAATCCCCCGGTTTTAAATAATTGCCTAAATCGTAGAAATGGCCATGGTCCACCGTAAATTGATCTTTCACCGCTAACAAGCGGGAGTGGTCCCTGGGGACAGCGGGAGTTTGGGCAATGCATTGGGGAGGCAGTTGGTAATCGTAACTACTAAGGTGTTTATCCTGGTCCATGGATGGTCGAAACGTAAAAAATCTAAATGACAGAGACAGCAAAAAAATAAAGCCCGACAAGCTTTAACAATTATCCAAAAATTTAGGTCGAGCTCACGGAAACTTCAGCGGATTTTTCCACGGATTTTTCCGATAGCCCCCGCAGGCGATCGCTACTGGCCTTAATAACACTGGCCAGGGGCACTGCCACCAACAGACCTAAAATCCCCCCCAACTTGCTGCCCAAAAACAAGGAAACAATAATCCAAGCGGGATTTAAACCAGTGCGGTTCCCCATTAAACGAGGGGAGATAACATTATCATTAATTTGCCCCACAATCACCGCTGCCAAGAGAATTTTTACCCCCAACCAAAAGTTTTCTAACATCAGCAAAAGACTAATGGTAATAATGCTTAAACCACTGGCAAAAGGAATCAACGTACTTAAACCGATGGTGATGGCAAAAAGGATGGCATAGGGAGCCTGGAGTATGGTGAACACCACCATCTGCGCTGCGGTGAGAATGCCGGCTAGAATTGCTTGGGTGGCAAAATAGCCCTCGAAAGTTTCTCGAATCAGGTTTTGCAAGTCTCTCTGCCAAGGATGGGGAAACCAGCTAAAAATGCCATCCCAAATTGTTTCTCCCCCGAGGACAAGGAAAATGGTCAGCACTAGTAAAATCAACCCGTTAATACCGGTGCTGATAGTCACCCCCACCAGTCCCAACAGTTGATTGCCAAAGGAATTGAGAATGCGGCTCAACTTTTCAATTACCTGACTGATCAGAGGTTGGAGGTCTACCTGGAGGTTAGCGTAATGCTCGTTTACCCAGGCTTGTAGTACCAGCAGTTGAGCGTTGCCGGAACGGAACCAACCGGGCAAGTTGTCTAGCAGTTGTCCTAATTGATTGATCGCCAGGGGAATGACAATCAGGAGGAAAAGACTGATCACAATCAGGGCAATGAGGAGCACACTGGCTACGGCCCAGGGACGTTTTAAGCCTTTTTCCACCAAAATCCTGACGGGGATATCCAGCAAAAAAGCCAATAGGGCCGCCGCCACCAATAAACTACTGAGGGGTTGCAGAAAACCCATGGCTTTGTAGATTAACCAGCCGTTGAGGAAAAAGAGGGGAAATAGTAAACTCAGCCGGAGCCAAGGAGGGGATTGTTTCAGTTCTTCCAACATGGCAAAGGGAATGGATGGAAATCCAGGGCAACGCAATGTTCACCTACCTTAACCCAGCCTGGGCCTGCTGGCGATCGCCGATGGAAGCTCTGGTTGATCACCGCCAAAGCAAGGGCCTGTTGGCAAAGTTCTGGTTTGCCCCCTCAATTGATCGATAAAACTCCGGCAATGGGGGAAGACTTTTCTCCAGTTTCACTTCCAACTTGGGGGAACTATGCAGGGTCTGAAACACACTCTACGAATCTCGCCAATGGGAAAAACTTGGCGAAATTGTGGCTAATTTTCCGCCAAAAACCGCTGATAACTTTCACTTAGTTCTTTGACCGCCACTTCATAAAACCGTTGGCCGTGTTCTGGGGTAGCAAGGGCAGGATTGGAACCCATGCGCCCGTCGGAGTAATGCTCTCGGAAATCTTGGGCGCTGTAAATGCTGTGACCCGAGGCAACTTCCGGATTTAACGGCGCTGTTTTAATCGCTTCGGGATAAACAAATTGGGTCAGGGCCACTTCGCTGGGGGTAGCGTGGTGGCCTTCTTGGTCACCGTACAGTTCCTTGGCTAACTGATAAACCCCCCTGGCCATGAACCAATTACCCAGGTGACAACGGACATTTTGGCTATGGCCGAGGCTGCCCAAATGGTGATAGGCTTCGGAAAAAGCGGCTTTGAGGGTGGCAATGTTACCGCCATGGCCATTGATGAAGTAAAAACGGTTAAAACCGGCAGGGGCTAAACTGCTGACGTAATCGACGATCACCCGGATCAGGGTGCTGGGACGCAAACTAACACTACCGGGAAAAGCCAGATGATGCAAAGCCATGCCCACATTAATGGTTGGTCCCACCATGGCTCCAGTGGCTTCCCCCACCCCCTTGGCGATCGCCTCGGCACAGATGGCATCGGTACCAATCAGGCCTATAGGACCGTGTTGTTCGGTGGAACCAATGGGGAAAATAATGCCAGGGGAGGATTGTAAATAGCTTTCGACTTCGGGCCAGGTGGAGAGTTGTAATTGCATGGTGGGCTTGGGCAAAATGGGCTAACTAGTTCCATCTACCTTAAAACAGGTTCGGAGAAAATAGTCTTACCATTCTTTGTTACCCGCAACTGTTGCCGGTTTACCCAATAGGTGTAAGCCCCATTGGTGGCGTAGTAGGTGCCGCCATCGGTGCTGAGCACATCCATTACATTGATTTGGTCGCCATTTTTCTTATTGACACCCCGGTAGAAAAATTGTCCGTCGTAGGTTTGGCAGATATAGGCCAGATAGGTTTTGGTTTCATAGGCTTCCACCACTTCGGCCCTGGGACAACCCCGGATAATTTCCGCTAGTAAAAATGGAGCAGGCAATGGGGTCAACTCGTTCAGGGGAGGTGCGCTGTAGACCTTCAGTGGGGCTAATGCCAGCGCCGCAATTCCCAGCGTACAAACTCCAAGCCATCGACAACGGCACCAAAGGTTTGCCCCGACCATAGCCATGTCCTCAACTGTGCAACAACTGAGTCCAGGCTATCAAAAAATCCCTGGCCAATACGATTTAAACTTTTAGTTACCTAAAGCAACCACCAAATGGCGATCGCCATCTAAGCTCACTTTCCCCTGGGCCTGGAATTCCCCCAGCAGACGGGTAACCGTTACCCTGGTGGTGCCAATGGCATTGGCCAACATTTGATGGGTGAGCCGCACCGATAAACGCAAACCTCCGGTTGCTGGTTGCCCCAACTCCTGGCCCAACAGATTCAACAATCCTTGCAGGCGTTCATCCACCCTTTTATAACCGGCGATCGCCAGTAGAGCTTCTCTTTGTCTTACCTGTTGTAGGGTCTGGTCCAGCACCAGGCGACATAACTTGGCATTGTTGGTAATCATCTGGAGGGAATAGCCCCGCAGATACACATCCGTCAAAGCGCGAATCTGGTAAGTTTCCCGTTGATTGGCACTGAAATCCAAGCCCACGAAGCTACCGGGCTGGGCCCAACCCATCAGCACCTCGTCGCCCCCCAGGGTCCATTGACTAACCTGTAAAACCCCCCGATAAATTTGCCAACAACCTTGGTCTTTGGGCGGCACAATATCACCCCTTTCATAGAACTGTAGGGGCTGGGAGTCTAACCCTACCAACGTATTCAAACCATCGGCGATTGGGGAACTGTTCACAAACATAAAACTCAAGCAACCCTCAAAAATCAATCCAGGCGATCGGTCTTAGTCCCCATTGGTCAAGCATCTTGTTGGTGCTACCAAAGCATTACTCCCATTGGGCTAGACCCCCCCAAAAGTCAGCATAACCTTTCCCCGCAATTCCCAGGTAAAGACAAAGTTAACAACCGGAAATGTCCACTTCCTAGGACTGGGCCGCGCAGACCGCCGCTCCGATCAGACCCACCTTGGGGTTGAGTACTACTTTGACGGGAATTGTCCCCATTAAGCTTTGCATCCTGCCTTTGTCGCTAAAGCCTTGCATAAAACTGCCCTTTTCCAGTAGGGAGATAATTTTGGGGGCAATGCCACCGGCAACATAAAGTCCGCCTCGGGGTAGGAATTTGAGGGCAAGATTCCCGGCTTCGGCGCCATAGGAACCAAGAAAAAGC
>NZ_JADEWJ010000154.1:0-9179 GCF_015207725.1 Synechocystis sp. LEGE 06083 | reverse complement strand
GAGTAACAAAGGGCCGTCCCACGTAGCCAAAATTCATCGAAGGAATTAGTTTACCAACCCGAAAAGAAAGGCGATCATCGAGAAAGGTTTGATTAAGCCATAGTTGATACAATTCTGTTCGATTTAATGGGGGGGCGGCTTCGATGGAGTTATAGCCCTGAACAGATCCCGCTGCCAAGTTCACCGGTTGGCCATTATATTGCAAACCTTCCACTTCAAAAAAGGCATTTTTCCAACCCACTGCCTTTTCCAAATCTATTCCCAAACCTAAAATTAATGCCCCATTCAAATCAGTGGAACCGGGCTGATTACCGCCGGAAATTTGCTGGCTGATATTACCCATAAAAATACCGCCAAGGCGCAAGGGGCTATCTTCGGGCAATCCTAACCAACGACCTAATTCTCCAGTGCCCACCAACATGTTAGATGCGGCCGGGTTCCCACTGATGCCCACCATGACTTTTCTGGGGCTTTTGCTATGGGCTGGTTTTAGATTTTCTAATGGGTTGGTGGAGCTAGATATTTCTTCTGGAACAATAAAATCGTCTGCTACTAAATTGTCATAATCAAGGGAATCTTCTGGCCACTGCTTGATCATCGCTGGAGTTAAAACTGTTAAACGATCAATTTCATGGCTTTCAGAAAGCTGAAAATCTGATGTTTGGTCAAGAAATATTTCTAGTTTTTGTTTTTGGTTATGAATGAATGGTACGGCGGACAATGTTGATATTTCCTTCTCCCCATTGGAAATAGTCCCAGCCCAAACTATTGATTGGGAGCCCATAAAAATTCCTGGGGCAATGGCCAAAATCCAGGCCATTAAATTTACTTTTAGCCGCGAACAACAGGGATTTTGCAAAAAATATTGGGTAACCATGATTGAACCTAAATCCTACACACCAATCAGGAAAGGGCTAAAAATACAACCATGGAGAAAGACGGCACAATCCCCATGGCATGAAATAGTTAAGAGTGGTGAAAAATTATTGGAATTTACTTCTGATCCAACGCCTCCTGCAAAGTTTCTGGCCCTTCTCCCTCACTGGCCACGGTGCGCCAGGGCCATTCCTGGGAGTGGAAGGGCGCTAGGGGAGGCAACATGGGGGTAATGCCATTGGCTTCGTCGTAGGCGCGGATGCGGGCATGGGCTGGGCCCACAGCATAGGAACCTTGGGAAGCGGCCATGGGAGTTCTGGCTCCATCTTGTTTGGCGATCGCCTGGCGGGCACCGGTGCTGAGCAGTTCCACATCCATAAGAAAGTAATCGTCAAAGAAAGCTAAACCCAATTCCCGGTCTTTGACAATTCTGGTTACTAAAGACAACATCGTGTCCGGTTTGGTGGTGAACTCGGTGGTTTCAAACAGTAGCAGGCGATCGTTGATGGCTTCTTTGCCAAAGAATTGGGCCATCAGGGTAAATAAAATATTGTTGGTACGGGTTACATAAAGGGTATTGGTGACCCCAAAGGTTTGATCCCACTGGTCACCGATCATTTTTTTCCATTCCGCCATGACTTCCATCCAGTGGTCTACCTGGTAGGTGGCGGCGGTGCCGATGGTGGTGGTGAAATGGGGCACTACTTCCTTAATCCAAGCATTGATCTTCTGGCGATCGATCACCCCAGCGGCCAAGGTTTCATCAATGAAACTAATGTTATTGGTCAAAATGGCCTTGACTGCGCCTAAAGCATCCGGCTCCAAACCCAACTGATCCGCCTGGGCCAAGGTGTTAGCCTGTTCTGCACGGTAGGCAGTCAGTTCCCCTTTCCAACCATCTCCGGCCACGGGGGCATTGTCGGCAGTGGCAAAATAGGGCTGGAGAATGGCATAAATGGCCATGGCGCTATGGGAAATACCTTTTACCACTTGGTATTGCACGGGCACCGGTGGAGCTTGAATAGGGCTACTTTGACCAGGCATATACAGATAAAAATCTCCCCCCTCGTTACTAAATAAACCGAGAATAATGGGATGCTTTGCCCTAAATTCCCCGGTGTAGCGCTCCAGGGATTTGGCGTAGTAAACGTTCATTTGGGAGTCGAGCAACAGGCTACTTTTAATAGCTTTGTTTAATAATGCCCAAGTGGGAAAAGCCATTAATAAAACCAGGGCCAGAGCCAGTACAGCTTTGCCCAACAAACCATCAGTCAAGCGGCCAAAAAGCTTAGTCTTAGGAAGACCGGCAAGAAAATTCATAGACATAGATAAACAGCAGAGATTACTATTTTTTGTTCTCAAGACAAGGCGCTAGATTGGGGGCAAAATCGGCCTTTTGCTGAACCTAGTGTCGCCATTATCACACTGGTTTTTGCTCTTGCTACCAAATTTGTCAAAATCCAATTTTTAAGAATAATTAAGCCCCTGCCTGGAATCTGTTAACTTTCGGCAAAGCTTACTCTGTGAAGATATTTGCGAAAAGTCAAATTTTCTAACATTCATGGGTTCAATGTCCCTCCAAGGCCATTGAATAGCAAAAGTTACTTAGCTTCCATCCAATTACTACCCCGATGCATTTCCACCACTAAAGGCACCGATAGGGTTAGGGCCTGCTCCATGGTGTGTTGGATTAGGGGAGATAGCTCTTCCCACTCCTCCAGGGGCATTTCAAAAATTAGTTCATCATGGACCTGGAGTAACATGCGGGTTTGGTAGTTTTCTAGCAGATCCGCCAGTTTAACCATGGCAATTTTGATAATATCGGCACTGGAACCTTGGATGGGGGCATTGGCCGCTGAGCGCAGAAGCTGGGCGTCGTTATAGTTCATTTTGATGCCAGCTAAATCTAGCTCCGTCACCGTTTTTCCCCTCAGCCGTCGTAGGGCATCGGTGACAAAGTTAAAGTAACGTCTTCTACCCACAATGGTAGTCACATAACCCTTGGCGATCGCCTCTAGCTTCATGGTTTCCAGATAATCAAAAACTTGGGCATAGGTGCGGTGGTAACGATCAATAAATTCCCGGCCTTCCACTGCGGAAATCCCCGTTTCCCGAGCAAAGCGCTGGGCTCCCATGCCATAGATCACACCAAAGTTAATTGTTTTACCTAAATTCCTTTCCGCCGGGGTAATGTCCTCTTTACCAAAAAGCAATTTAGCAGTTACGGCATGGACATCCTGGCGATCGCCATAGGCCTGTAGTAACACCGGTTCTTGGGAGAGGTGGGCCAGGATACGTAATTCAATTTGGGAGTAATCCGCCGACACCAAAAGCCAATTTTTCTGGGGCAAAAAGGCCCGGCGAATCTGTCGAGAAAAATCAGAACGGATGGGAATATTTTGTAAGTTAGGGTTGGAAGAAGATAACCGTCCAGTGGAGGTAATGGCCTGGTTAAAATCAGTGTGAATACGCTTGGTGTGGGGATTAACCAATTCTGGTAAGGCATCCACATAGGTGGACTTTAATTTAGCTAAGGTGCGGTGTTCCAGAATTGCATCAATGATGGGGTGGTCTCCCTGGAGTTTTTCGAGGGTGGCATGGTCTGTGGAATAACCAGTTTTAGTTTTGCGGGATTTTTTGCGGTCTAGGCCCAACTTATCGAACAAAATACTACCCAATTGTTTGGGAGAACTGAGATTAAAACTTTCCCCCGCTGCTTCATAGGCCGTGGTTTCAATGGTGAGTAAATTATCTGCTAACTGTTCCGATAGGGTTTGCAAATAATTGCAATCAATGCGAATCCCCCTATCTTCCATGGCCGCTAAAATTTTTTCTAGGGGCTGTTCAATGTCCCTAACAATAGTTGCAAGTTCGGGATAATCATCTAGTTCTTGTTGTAGTTTGTCTGCCAATAAATAGGTAGCATAGCAATCTAAACCGCAATATTGTCCCGCTGTCTCTAGGGGTAAATCGGCAATGGTCTGGTCTTTTTTCAAGCCCAAATCTTTATAGCTCAGGGCCACTAAACCGAGGTTATAACGACGGCAAAGATCGGTTAAATTATGGGTCTCCTCCGGTTGAAGCACGTAGCTAGCTAGCATGGTGTCCAACACTACGCCTCCCAACTCCATGCCATGGTGGGTCAAAACCCGCCGATCAAATTTGGCATTTTGTAAGACTTTGGGGTAGGTGGTATTGCTCAAAACTTCCCCTAAAAGATCTTTAACTATGTCGAGGGATAACTGTTCCCCTTGGTGGTGCCCTAGGGGAATATAGGCCACTTGATGGGGTTCTGGACCCCAGGCACAGCCAATGCCAACTAAGTTAGCCATCAGAGGATCTAAACTGTTGGTTTCTGTGTCCCAGGCAACGGGAAACTTTGCATCTGTATAATTTTTTAATTCCTCAACCAGGGCTTGCAGTTGGGGGATAGTGGTAATAATTTGTGGCTGAATTTGTTCTGGTAATTGAATAGTGATTAAACCATCTTCTTGGATTACGGTGGGGACGCCATCAAACAAAGATAATTGTTGGGAATCATCCTGGCTAATTTTTGCTTTTACCTTAGTAGTTTGATTAGTTTTAACTGCGTTATCCTTTGGCTTACTCTCCACTCCATTGTCCACCGGCACTGGTCCATACTTATCCCCAAAAGCACGGTGGAAAGTTGCAATTTTGTTAATGAAAGTCCTTAGCTCTAATTTTTCCAACAGCGGCACCAGGCGATCAGTAGAAAATCCTGTTAATTGCAAATCCTCCCAGCCTATCTCCAAGGGCACATCCACGACAATGCGAGCCAACATTTGGGAGTGCATGGCATCATTTTTGCCATTGGTTAACTTCGTTTTCAATGCGCCCTTAATCTGTTCTAAGTTCTCATATACCTTCTCTAGGGTTTCGTACTCAGCTAAAAGCTTAATGGCGGTTTTTTCGCCAATGCCATTAATGCCCGGAATGCAATCGGATTTATCCCCACAGAGAGCTTTAAAATCGACAATTTGGGCGGGGGTCACCCCCATTTTGTTCACCACTCCCTGCCAGTCCAATTCGTCATAGCCAGTGTTACTGGCAAAGGGATTACGGGTTAGGTATAAAACGGAAATATTTTGCTCTGGGGTGACCAGTTGAAACAAATCCCGATCGCCACTGAGGATTTTAACTCGATAGCCAGCGTCACTACCCTGGTGAGCTAATGTACCTAAAATGTCGTCGGCTTCATAGCCTGCATAGGTAATGGTTTGTAAATTAAGGGCCTGTAGCAATTGCTGGAGGTAGCTTAAGTCCTCAGCAAAATCCTCCGGGGTTTCCTGACGGTTAGATTTATAGGCGACGTCGGCCTCATGGCGAAAAGTGGGTTCCCGACGGTCAAAGGCAATGGCGATCGCCGCTGGTTTTTGGGACTCCATCACCTGCATGAGGGAATTTAAAAATCCAAAACAGACGCTGGTGGGAATGCCCGCTGTTGTCCGCAGAGGGCCCTTTTTCGACAGACCAAAGGCATAGTAAGCCCGGAATGCTAAGGAATGGCCATCAACCAACAATAATAAAGGGGATTCAGCAGACATAAACACGCACCAAGGAAGAAGCTAGATTATACCGCTGTTGCCGGTGGTGACAGGTGTGTAATATTTTTTGCCTAAAAAAAGATGTTGTTACTTTAACCAAGACTGCCAACACAGGAGAAACCTATCCCTGACCAGTGTGGAATAGGCTCCATTCCGGTGGAGACTATGGGTGAAAATTATTCAGCCAACTCAGTCCTACGCCCCATTGGGCACCTAGTTCTGGCCTCATTTAAATCGAGAACCGGGGATTCCGCCCATGGCCAAACTGTCAGACAGGGTAGTAAAGGTCGCAAGACTTCCACTGCTTTGCAAGTTTCCCGATAGGAAGCCTACGCTGTAGTCTTAGATTTAGCGTGGATAGTTCACAGAGTGATGGTTAAGCCTAGGCCAGCAAAGCCTTGGCCCGATCGCCGAAGGTCTGGGCTGTTAAACCGTTATAGGCCATCAATTGTCCAGCACTGGCGGTGGTTTCTCCCCGTTTCCAGGCAAACAGATCCCTGGGGCAAGCACTGCGGAGCATCACTGGTTCCAGCATTGCTCCACTGCCGCCGGTCACCCCAATCAACGCATCCCCACCGAACAGTTCGGCAAATTCAGCATCACTCAAAAAGCCACCATCTGACTCGGAACAATCTTCCCATTGCACATCATAGGGACGGTATATGCGCCGGGGATTGATCACGGAAACCACTTTCACCCCATAACCTTCACTTTCCAATTGGCTAGCCGCTTCCAATACAGGAATTAAAGTCATATCGCCAATCACAGCAAAAACAATGGTTTTCGAGCCGGTACTGCGGTGAAGTAGGATGCCGCCTTTAGCTAAACCTTGGCGATTTTGCTCAAACGTGGTGCGGATGGGCAGGGGAGACTTACTGGCGGTGATGGGAATGCCCTTATTGCTAGTGGTTAAAGCCCAGTCGTAACAAATTTGAATCCCATTGGCGTCACAGGGGAAAAGGGGAAAAATATTGCCATTACGCATCATGGCGGCAAAATAATTTTCAATTTCGGGCCGTTGGTGGGTCCAACCGTTGCGTCCTTGCTCCAAAGCCCCCGCTGTAAACAGAGTGATGGTGGAAGGGGTAGGCCGACGTAGCTCTGCCATGGCTTGGGTGACAGTCTGCCAAATGGGTAAACCGTTAATGGCAAAGGATTCGTAGGAACACCAGAGGGTGCGGCCTCCAAATAAAGCTTGGGCGGCGGCCAGGCCAGCACAGGCATCTTCACTCAGGGGTTCATAAACTTGGCCGTTGGGACCCTGGAAATAATCTTGATCCACCGTAGGATGAACAATTTTTAACCCGACGTTGATGTTGTTAATGCCCGAGGCTGCATTGCCGTCCGCATTGGTAACGACAAAATTTGCATCTTGCTTACCCACATGAACCACCAATTCCCCCATGGCCGTGGTGGCCACCTGTTTATCTTCCAGGGAAAATTCCTTCAGGGGCAGAGTACCTAAATCCGCCAGGGGCAGAACCGATTCCGTTACCACTGTCTGGGCCGCCGGGCCACCATGGGAACGCTCAAAATTAGTCCGCACCAACTGCCATGCGTCTGGAGATAAAGCCCGTTCTTGCAAAGCGCTGACAATATAGTCCTTGTTTAAACTGTCGCCGGGGTAAAGGTTATGGGATTTGGCCCCTGATTTGTGGACCCCGGCCCCTTTTAACTGCTTCACAATCAGGACAGTCAATGTGCCATTGAGAGCCGCCTGGGCTGCTTGGTCAGTGGCTTCCAATACGGCTTGGGTGAAGGCTAGGCGTTGTTGAAAAGAAAACTTGGTGCTGTCAACAAAATCCCCCGGCTGATTGCTGTCGTCGAAATCTTTGGCGTTGATCAGAATAACGTTTTTAAAACCATTTCCCTGCCAGTAGTTGACCATGGCTTCGTTGCTCTGGGTGGAAACCATGCTGTGGTGTTCTTGGCTAAAACCGTTCCAAACCAAAATGGGGAGGAAATTAGTGACCTGGGGATAGGCCGTGTGGAAATGGCCAAAACTACTCGTGATGTAGGGTTCCCCCAGACCCCCATCCCCAATGGTGACCGGGAATAATACGCCGGGATGGAGTTTGGCCCCGGCCATGGCGAAATGTTGCCCCTGGCCCAGAGGCCCCGCTGGCGCTAACAAACCAGGAATTTGCCCTGAGAGGTGACCTAAGAGCCCGTGCATTTCCCGGAACCGATCGCCAAGTTCTTGAACTGTATTAATCCCCATGGCTTCCAATGAACGATCCAAGAACATGGTGCTGTAAAAACCGGGGGCATGGTGCCCTACTTCCGTCACCGTATTTTTGTAGCCCAACATCACCAGGGAGGCGATCGCCTCGGCAATACTGGCAAAGCCACCAGGGTGTCCTGATTCCTTGCTAGCCGTAGTTTGCAGGGTCAAATAGCGCAGGGCATCCGCCGCCAATAACGTTTGATAAACTGCCTGGGGATCACTGGATGAGTTGATGGCTTGTTTCCCACTGGCGATCGCCGTTTCCTGGCCGTAACGATCAAAATCCGGCAGGTTTTCACCGAAAAAGCGAATTCCTTGGCAAAAAGCAGGGTGGGCGGCAACGGTCATGGGGAAAGATCCTATTCCAGAGAAGAGTAACGGTTGGGTCTAATTTTACCCCCTTGGGTAACACCAGATAATCCCCTATTCAACCATTAAAAAGGATTGAGAAAAAGCTATGGATGCTTAATCCCAATCCTGGTTGAGAGTTTTTATTCTCTCCCTCCATTGACCTACTAAATTACCGGCAACATTGAGGGACTGTGAATCTTGTTTTGCCCCCAAATTCGGGGAGTCAGGGGGCTTTTAAAACAAAGTCTACGCGGCAGAGGTTTGCAGACATTTGATAATGGAAGCTTTTTCCAATAATCCCACCACTTCCCCGGAGGATTGCACCACCAACAGTTCCGACAGTTTTTGCTGGTCTAACAACTGGGCCACTTCAAACAAAGATTGGCTGGCGTTAACGGTGACCATCTGTTGGGGATGTTGCATCAGGCTGTCCACGGTGGCGTGGGGCCAATCGGAGGTGGGCACATGTTTGATATCTTCCGTGGCTAGTACCCCTAGCAGTTGATTGTCAGCACCGATGATCAAGAAACGTCGCCAGGGGGTTTTACCAATCACATACTCGTTGGCAAATTCCCGAATGTTTAACCCAGCAGGGATGATGGGGCTGTTTGGAATGACCGCATCTTCCGCAGTGAAAGCTTCCATTTGATCTTTAACCTGGGCATTGCGGGCGGAGGAACCAGCATTTTGCAACAGGAACCAACCGATCAGAATAGTCCAGAAGCTACCAATGGGCAGAATATTTAAAATGCCTAAGCTACCAATGGCGATCGCCAACCAACCAAAACCTTGGCCGACCCGGCTAGCGACGAGGATACCTTTATTTTGATTGCCAGTGATTTGCCACACGATGGATTTGAGCACGTTACCACCGTCCAAGGGTAAACCGGGGATGAGGTTAAACAATGCGAGGGCAAGGTTAATGGCTGCCAACAAACCAATAATGGCTTGGGCCGGGAGGGGAAGGGAAATTTGACTACCAAATATGGTCAGAGCCAAAAAGAGCACTAAACTCACCGCAGGCCCGGCGATCGCCACGGCAAAAGCTTGCCAGGGAGTATTGGATTCCTTTTCTAAACTCGCTAGACCACCAAAAAGAAACAGGGTGATGGATTTTACTTCAATGCCCTGGGCAATGGCCACTAGACTATGGCCTAACT
>NZ_JADEWJ010000153.1:0-9200 GCF_015207725.1 Synechocystis sp. LEGE 06083 | reverse complement strand
TAGCTACTCCCGCCCCGGAGGAACCAAGCCCCACCACTGCCAACCCAGAGGATTATCTCCAATGGGCTAAAACGGCATACCAAAATATTCAGGCCCGTAAAGCGAAAACTGTTACCCCGCCGGACTCCCCTACAGAGACAACGGTGGAGGAGAAAACAGAAACGGATGAAGCGGAAGCTGATCTTATGCCCTTGGCATCCGACCAACCATCGGCAATGGTGACGGCAGAAGATAGCCCCACTGCTCCGGTGGAAGAAGCAACGGGCCCTGCTTGGTTGCAAAAGTCCGATCGCCTGGAAGCCCTAAAAGAAACGGCGGTGGAAGAGGCCACAGTGGCAGGTACTCTTACCGCTGAATCCATGGCCATGGATGATGATTTCATCTGGTCAGCTAAGGTATTAGCGGCTCAGGGGCGATCGGCGGCGGACGTGTCAGCAGAAGAAATTGATTGGCTGAGGAAACTGCGCCAGGGGCTGAGCAAAACCAGGGTCAACCTAGTCAACCAGCTTAAATCCATTGTTGGCCAGGGACCCCTCAACGAAGCGGCGGTGGAGGAAATTGAAGCCATTCTGCTCCAGGCCGATGTGGGCATTGAAGCCACCGACTACATCATCACCACCCTCCAGGACAAATTGCGGGAGGAAGCGTTGCCGCCGGAACAGGCCATTGAATTCCTCAAGGAAATTTTGCGTTCCATCCTCGATCGCCCTTTATTATCTCTACCCAGTCCTGAATTTGCTCCGGAAGCGGAAGGATTGAATGTCTGGTTATTAACGGGGGTTAATGGGGCCGGCAAAACCACCACCATTGGTAAGTTGGCTTTTATGGCGAAACAATCGGGCTATGAATGCGTGATTGCGGCGGCGGATACCTTTCGGGCGGCGGCAGTGGAACAGGTAAAAGTGTGGGGGGAACGGAGTGGCGTGCCCGTCATTGCTAACCCTGGACAAAACACTGACCCGGCAGCAGTGGTCTATGACGGCATTAGTGCGGCCCAATCCCGTAACGTTAATCTGCTGTTGGTAGATACGGCGGGGAGGTTGCAAAATAAGAAAAATTTGATGGACGAGCTGGCCAAAATTCGTCGCATTATCGACAAAAAAGCCCCCAATGCCACCGTGGAATCCCTATTGGTGCTGGATGCTACCCTGGGGCAAAACGGTTTACGCCAGGCGGAAGTATTTGCCGAGGCCGCTAAATTGAGCGGTGTGGTGCTGACCAAGTTAGATGGCAGTGCTAAGGGAGGGGTAGCCCTGGCGGTGGCCCAGCAGTTGAATCTGCCCATTCGTTTTATTGGAGCAGGGGAAGGCATTGAGGATTTGCGCCCCTTTTCCAGCTATGAATTTGTTGAAGCCCTACTAAACGGTTAATATTTTTGTGCTAAGAGCGCCCAATGATCGATCGCCGTTTTTTGAATCCAATCCTGCCCTGGATGGTTGGTCTTTGGGGGGACGGGATCCGGAAACCATCAAACAATTAATGCCTTTTTGGGAATGGTTTTACAAATACTATTTCCGGGTGCAGACCAGTGGCTGGGAAAATTTGCCGCCGGAACAGGTATTGCTGGTGGGGTCCCATAATGGCGGCCTTTCTTCGCCGGACATGGTAATGATGATCTATGACTGGTTTCGTCATCAGGGTTTACACCGTCCTGTGTACGGTTTGATGCATCCCACCGTTTGGAAAATGAGCCGTCCGATGGCGGAGTTGGCCGTTAAAGTAGGGGCTGTCCAAGCCCACCCCAAAATGGCGATCGCCGCTCTGCAATCCGGGGCCAGCGTGTTAGTTTATCCCGGTGGAGCCCAGGATGTGTTTCGTCCCTTTAACCAACGCCACCAAATTTATTTTGCCGGTCGTAAAGGTTTTATCAAATTGGCGCTGAGACAGCAGGTGCCCATTGTGCCGGCGATCGCCGTTGGTTCCCACGAAACTCTGTTAGTTATGGGGGACTGCTACGACCAGGTTAAATATCTCCATGACCTTGGTATGCCTTGGCTATTGGACGTTGATCCGGTGGTTTTTCCCATCTATTTGGGTTTACCCTGGGGTCTAGCGTTGGGGCCCCTCCCCCATGTGCCCTTCCCGTTAACCATGCACACCCGCATCTGTCCACCAATCTACTTTGAGCGTTACGGCAACGACGCTGCCAAAGATAAGGATTATGTGGATCAGTGTTATCAACTGGTAAAAACTCAGATGCAACGGGAGTTGGATAGCCTGGCTGAAACCGCCAACATTTTGCCCTGGTAAATCGGGAATATGGCGGCAAAATCAACTCATTTGATCGACAATCTAGTCAGGAAAGACTCAGTGAACAAAAAATACTTAGGGTTTTTGCATTATCCACTCAGGGGTTGGTCAATTATCACGATTTATTAAGGCGATGCGGCGGCTGATCTGATCCTGCGTTAGCATTCCGTCAAGCGTAGAAATTTACTTGCTATATTTTCGCCCTTGTTTTTATTGTGTCTTGCTGATGATCGCTCAAGAAGGTATTTCTTATGACCACAGACCTTGACAACAATGAGTCCCTAAAGCCAAGTATTTTTGGGCTTCAGCAAGATGTGATTTTTTGCCTGGGAGAGATAGCTGAGTTAATGGGACAAGCAAAAGAGCTCTTGAGCAGAGAAAATGTTTCAGATAACTCCAGCGCTAAATATAGTCAGTACCAACAAGAAATTAAGGACGCGCTAAAAAATGTCAAGCAATTAGAACTCAGAATGGCGGTGGTAGCTCCGATGAAAGCGGGCAAATCAACCATTGTCAATGCCATTATCGGTCAGGAGTTATTACCAAGTCGCAATGCGGCCATGACGACCTTGCCCACAGAGATCGTATTTAAACGGGATCTTGTGGAACCTTGCTTAATTATTAGTGATGAAGTAAGGCAGACATTTCAATCAGCTATAGAATCTATTCAGCAAGAAATTAAGGGTTTGGATAAAGAGGCTATCCGAGAAAAAATTAGCCAGTATCCTCACCTGGTAGAGTTAATCCAAGAAATAGAGGCTAACCACTTCCAGATTCCCCGTAACGATTTATCTGGGCAGGAACGAATTACCGAGGTTTTAACTTTTTTTAATGATATTGTCCGTTTGTCCAGTGTCATTAATCCTTTACTAGACCCCCTTGCTCATTTAACAGAAGTTATTCGTATAGAAACGCCTTATTTGCACACGGAAGACAGCAAAGAACAGGAACAATTAGGTAATTTAGTTGTTGTTGATACCCCCGGTCCCAATGAAGCGGGAGAAAATTTAAGATTGACAATGGTTGTGGAAAAACAACTTGAAAATAGTGCCATCGTCTTGATTGTTCTAGATTTTACTCAACTGAATAATGAAGCGGCGGACAAAGTTAAGAAGCAAGTTCAACCAATCATTGACTTGATAGGTAAGGATAACCTATATGTGTTGGTAAATAAAGTTGATCAGCGTCGGAGAGGTGATATGACTTCTGAGCAAGTCAAAGAGTTCGTGTATGCCGACCTCGATTTAAGTGAGTCGGCCCATACGGATAAAGTTTTTGAAGTATCTGCTATTCGGGCATTTTCTGCCGCCAGATTCATGCTAGAGAGCCAAAGGTCAAAACAAACTCAGTCTGATGATAAGGCAGTAATTTTAAGCAGTGCAGAGACCTTGGCTCAAGAAGTACTTGGCATGGACTGGGAAGAAGAGCTAGATGAAATAACAGTAGAAGAACTTTACCATAAAGCCAAACGGTTGTGGGAAAAATCGGGATTTGCTCCATTCCCAAATAAGGCAATTAATATGTTAATGGAGAATGCGGCTCCTAAAACAATTTATATTGCATTAAATAAAGCAAGAGAACGACTTATGCATATTGATGAAGACATAAAAATAAGGAATAAGAATATTAAAGAACAAAGTGTAAAACTTCAAAAAAAGATAGAAATACTTGAAGCAGACTTACATGGTATTGAAGTGTGTAAATCTAAGTTACAAAAAACACAAAAAATTGAAGAACAATTAAATGCTTACCTTGATAAATTACTTCAGATTTTACAAGAAGAAGCTAAGGTAAGTATCAGCAAATACTTTGGAAATGAAGACACAAGCACAACATCAATAGATATAGCTTTACAGGATGTCAGAAAAATGTTTGTCCAAACAATAGAAGGATTTG
Source organism: Synechocystis sp. LEGE 06083 (assembly GCF_015207725.1). Classification (NCBI taxonomy): domain Bacteria; kingdom Bacillati; phylum Cyanobacteriota; class Cyanophyceae; order Synechococcales; family Merismopediaceae; genus Synechocystis; species Synechocystis sp. LEGE 06083. Next base: position 5,054 of record NZ_JADEWJ010000153.1, on the reverse strand, counting down.
ATCCTTTAGGGTTTTCAAAAAGGCTAAGAGATCACTATAGTATATCCAAAGCAAAAAATAGTATAGATTTCGATACTAAAAGAGAGGCAGATTCATTTACTAGTAATGCAGTGGCATGGGCACAACAGAGAGCAGAAAGAATGTTATTGCATGCACAAAAAGACTTTGGGAAAAAAGTAAATAAAGAATTAGAAAAGCTCAAAAAAGAAATTGAGAAAGAAACTAAACCCATTATTGATAAAGCTAGAAAACGGCTGAGTGAAGATTTTAGACTAGAACTTACCTACCCAACTTTACCGTCTTGGGATACTCAAAATTTAGGCAGAGTTAATCTCATATCTTCTGAAAATTTTCGTCAAAAAACTGTCGAAAGGAAAGGCAAGAAAAAACCGTTCTACTTTTTATGGCTAATTGAAGTAGAGTATACATATCAAGAGCAAATAAGTGAAACTTATTATTGTGTATCAATGAGCCACTTGACTGCACAATTCAATCAGGGCCTTTCTAGTTCTATCAATAATATCAAGAAGGAAATAAAAATATATTTGCAGGAAGATTTTAAAAATAAGCTTGATGAGTATTTTGAAGGGCTTTATCAATATTTTGGTCGTTATCGAGATATTTTAAAGCAATCACAACAAGATCAATCCCTCTCTTCACAGGAGCAGGAAGAGCTAATTCAAAATCTAGAAAGTATAAACCCTAAAATTGAAGCATATATTTTTAAGACAAATACACTTCTAAAAAGAACACAAGACTTTATGGAATACATAGACTGATAAACATTTAATTATGGATTTAGTTAATTCAGAAAAAGATACGGATATTGAAAGACAAATCAGCTTGGAACAACTCCAGCGACGAGTACCGATCCTCGGAGATAAGGCCCTATTGGATCTAGTTAATGGCATTCAAGTCAACAAAGAAATGATCCGCTATAGAAAGAATCGTAATTTTCTGGGTCAAATTTTAGATAACTTAACCGGACATGGGCAGAAACGGCAAATCTTGCTGGACGGCAATCTAATCGCTGGCCAAGAAGCTCTACATCAATGGTTACTAGAGCTTACTGATTCCCTCCGCATTAGCCAAATTGGCATACAAATCACCCAACAATCACTTTTGGAAACACGCCAAGCTGTCCGCAGCTTAAAAGCTAACCTCCAAAAACAAAGTCAAGATATCAATGATATATTTGATAATCTAAGCAAACTTCAAGGAATCCTAAACACAAAATTTAAAGATATTGATAAACGTATTCATCAATTAGAAATTCGGTTAAGTGCCAACGAAGACTTGGATAGAATTTTAACTGCTTGGCTAGCCGGTCAGTCCTATAACAAACTACCTTGGCCCATTCAAGTTGCCTTCCTTGCCAAAGAAGTTTTTAGCAGTGCCGTTATCAACTACGAAATGGAAACTGGAGATACTGATAAATTTCGTACTCTTTTAGCCTACAAACTCTTAGCACATTTTAAAGACCTACCCAAAAACTTTTTTAATCAGTCAGATTTGCTAGATCTTTCCTATCAGCAAATGTCGTCCCAGGATCTGTTATTAACCTACTCTCTTTTAGAAGTTCACTCAATCTCTCCATCCTATCTATACAACAGCCCCCTTTTATTTTCCCTTGGTAAAACTCTGGAATTGGCCACCATACCAGAAGCTGATCGCCCTAAGAGTCCTGGCCGCATTGCTCTCACTCTCTGTCGAAATCAAATTGGTTTAATTAGCCACACCACAGACGCTGAAGAATTTATTCATACCATAATCGGGGAAACGGCAAATCATTGCCTAACCGTCATGTCATCAAAAACAGCATGAAACCAGTAATTGGACTTGTATTAGCAGGCGGTGGAGCAAAGGGAGCTTATCAAGTGGGAGCTTTAACCTACCTTGCTGAATTAGGATTGCAACCCCACATTATTGCGGGCACAAGTATTGGTGCATTAAATGGGGCTGTTTTAGCTTCTTATTCTTCACTCAAACAAGGAGTTAATCGCCTAAATCAACTGTGGGATCACTTAGCCGAATCTCCGATTATTCGTCCTAATACAACAACTGTTATCAAGGGGATGGGTTATCTTGCCCAGAGTCTTGTTCCTAGTTTCAATCAATGGATCATTGACGCTTTAGAGGCGATGGGTTTTCTAGGCGATCACAATGCTATTTTTAACCCAACTCCCATCGAAGATTTACTCAGCGAAACGATTAATCTACAATCTCTACAACGAGGGACAGAGCTTTGGGTTACGGTCTTTCCTTCCTTAAAAATTCCCGGTATTAGCTACAATCTACTGATGGCTGGAATTGATCTGCTCAGGGCAAAAACAGGAACCCAAGCTCATTGGTTACGGGCCCAAGACTGCGAAAATGATGAAATTTTACACAATCTACCATTATCAAGTGCGGCAATCCCCCTTGTTTTCCCAGAACGAGAAGTTAACGGACAACATTATGTTGATGGGGCTTTAGCTAATAATATTCCCCTAGAAGCTTTAGCGATAAAAGGTTGTACCCATGCCATTATTATCCACTTGGACAATGGAGAAATATGGAATAGACAAGATTTTCCAGATCAAGGAATTATTGAAATACGACCCCAAGCCAGAATTAATCATTCAGATCTTCCCCTGTTAGGGTTTGCCGGTAGCTTAATAGATTTTAGTCCTGAGTACATCTCAAAATTGAAACAAAGAGGTTATGAAGATGCAAAAAAATGTATGCAACCAATAATATTGACAATGGAAACCATACTTGAACAGCGTCAAAGCCATGATTCAATGGTCAATTCGAGCTTAAAACTACTTAATGATGAGCCACTGTTTTAGTCGTATTTCAAAATAAGCAAAGGGCAGAATTGTTATCCTGAAGAATATCTAGGCCACGCCTTTTCTCTCCGGTACAGAAGAGACCTTCTCCCCTAATTTTGGCTCTGTGCCCTGGAAGATTCGTTCAATGTTGCTGCGGTGACGAACAATCACGTACATACCCGCCAGCAGGGTAAAGGCAAGATAGGGCAGAGGCAATTGGAGCGCTAGCGCAATACCATTAACGGCGATCGCCGCCACAATGGAACTGAGGGAAACAATGCGGGTGAAGAAAATTACAGCTAAAAAGGTGGCCAAAGTGCCCAGAGCCAGCCAAATATTGAGCATGAATAGCACCCCTAGGCTGGTGGCAACGGATTTACCACCGGAAAACCGGAGAAAAATGGATTTGCTGTGCCCTAGCACCACCGCAATGGCCACCCCCAACGTTAACCAATTTTGCCAATCCGCTGGTAAGGCTGGTAACCAATCCCCACTGTAAATGGCCCGTACCAAGGCCACGGCCATGATCCCCTTACTGATATCAATCGCTAAAACGGCGATCGCCGCTGGTTTCCCGAGGGTGCGAAATACATTGGTGGCCCCGGTGGATTTAGAACCATGCTCCCGAATATCAATGCCCAACAATAATTTCCCCGCTAGGTAGCCGGTGGGGATAGAACCCATGAAATAGGTGATGAGGAACAGGCACAAACAGAGGAAGAGAGCAGTAGTCATGGCGTGGGCGAAAGGTAATCAGCATCGGCAGGGCTAACACCAATTATTTGCTGATCCGTGCCCAATGTCACCCAGTTTAAAAGTTTTGGTTAAGCTGGCTGGAACTCTGATCCCATGTATGGGCTGCCCATTTCGGTAAGATACGATACGGAGGATTCCCCATCACATAAACTATGGCTTGGCTTACTGCTCTATTTCGGACTTACGGGAAATATGCCTTTTTACCGGCGATCGCCTTTGGTTTGGCGGGGGGCATTGCCCTGGGGGTAACGGGGGTGATGAGCAGTTTATACCTGGGTTTAACGGGGATAGCGGTGATTTTTTTTCTCCTCTGGTGGACCTGGCTCTGGCAACGGTCCCAAGGTTTTCTCGGACGGCGATCGACCCAATCCAGCGCTAACGTCATTGCTTCCACCCTAGCGGTGCTGGTGATTTTAACCCTCATTAACTACATCGCTTTTCGCTATCCCGTCACCTGGGATTTAACCGAAAATCAACGGTTTACCCTCGCTCCCCAAAGCCAAAGCCTAGTGGCAGAGCTGAAACAACCCCTGAAAGTTTGGATTTTCGACGATGCCCCCAGTGAACAGGATCGTAAGCTCCTGCAAAATTACCAACGTTTCAGCGATAAATTCAGTTTTGAATTTGTTCATCCCGATCGCCGTCCCAAGCTGGTGCAGGACTTCAATGTGCAAAATAAGGGAGATGTATTTGTCGAGTACGGTGACAAAAAGCAGCTAGTACAGAATTTACTAAGCTTTCAACAACGGGAAGCCCTCTCAGAAATTCAACTCACCAATGCCATTGCTAAAGCCCAGCGGCAAGAAACACCACAAATTTACTTCGTCCAGGGCCATGGAGAACTGCCCCCCAATAACGAACCAGGGGGCGTTTCCGCCGCAGTGACCGCCTTGGAGAACCTTGGTGTGGCCGTCCAGTCCCTCAATGTAGTTACCGACGGGGGGATTCCGGCCGACGCCGATGCAGTGGTTATTGCTGGGCCGACCCGCAAGTTTTTAGCGCCGGAAATTGTCGCCCTACAGCAGTACACCGACCAAGGGGGCAACTTATTGGTGATGATCTCCCCGGAAGCCGATGCCGGTCTAGAAGACGTCCTTGAGCCCTGGGGTGTTAGTTTTGACCCCAGATTGGTAATTGATCTCTCTGGAGCTGGCAGTGTGTTTGGCCTTGACCCCACCATCCCCATTTTTGATCGCTACGGCAACCATCCCATCACCGAAAAATTCCAAGGGGCGATCGCCATTTTTCCCCTGGTACGCCCCGTAGCCACCAAGGAAGAACCTGGTATCCAAGCCACCACCCTAGTGGAAGCATCGGACTTAATGTATGCCACCCAACTAATTAGTGAAGATCTACAACCAAACCCAGAAACGGACTTGTTAGGCCCCTTCGATGTGGCTGTAGCTTTGACCAGGGAAGGAAAAGAAGCTAGTTCAGTCAAGGAAACGGAGACAAGTAATGATAGTGACTCCGAAGCAATTAACC